>NZ_JBBIAB010000016.1 GCF_039634785.1 Tistrella mobilis
ACGCCCACGGGCCAGACGGACTGATCGATCGCAAGGCGCCTGGTGCGGTACCGAAGCTGAATGCTGCCCAGCGTCAGGCTCTGGCGGAAAAAGTGGTGTGCGGGCCAACCCCGGCGGTTGATGGTGTGGTGCGTTGGCGGCTCAAGGATCTGGCGCATTGGATCTTCGAGGAATTCGGCATCTCGATCGACGAGACGACGGTGGGGCGAGAGCTGAAGGGGGCACGTCCCGCCGAATGGTGTAACAGCGTTTGCCTGGGGATGATGTCGCAGGGCGCAGAGCGCCCGGAGGCATCATCCCCAGGCGCCCCCGAAATCGGGGTGGTCATCGTCGATCTTCGGTAGGGTTTGGTTGCAACCCCCAACCGAACCAAGGATCAAGACGATGACCGATGAAATGATGAGCCTTCGTGGCCTGCTGGAAAAGAGCGCAGATGCCGATCTGCTGCGCGAGATGATCGGTTTTGCCGCCGAGCGGCTGATGGAGTTGGAGGTGGCGACGCTGACCGGCGCCGGGCATGGTGAGCGCAAGCCCGATCAGCGCCTTGTCCACCGCAACGGCTACCGCGAGCGCGACTGGGAGACCCGGGCGGGGACGGTGGCGTTGCGCATCCCACGCCTGCGCAAAGGCAGCTATCTGCCGTCATGGACTTCCCCGCCGCGCATCGCGCCAAGCTGCACTCGACCAATCCCATCGAGCGCCTCAACGGCGAAATCAAGCGCCGCACCGAGATCGTCGGCATCTTCCCCGACGAGGCCGCCATCACCCGACTGATCGGCGCCATCCTGCTGGAGCAGAACGACGAATGGGCCGTCTAGCGATCCCGCTATATGACCCTGGAATCCGTCGCCCCCTTGGGCGATGATCCGCTGACCAGCCTGCCGCCCGTCGCGGCAGCCTGACTATCCCGGACAACCTTGCCGGAGATCAAACGGCGACTACGCTGTTACACCAATTCTCGGGACACGATCCGGACTCCAAATATTTTGAATCAGCTCAAAGCCCGGGCAATAGCCGCGAAGAAGGCGTCATCGTCGATTTCCAGCCGGCGTTTGTAGCCGGGTTTGGAGCGCGCGCTCGCCACCACGACCACCAGGCCCTGGGCGGGGTTGATGTGGATGTACTGGCCATAGATGCCTTCGGCCTGGAAGCTGCCGGCCAGGATCGGATCGTCGAGTTCCGGCACCCACCACATATAGCCATAGGGGATGCGGTGGCCGTCGATCTCATACGGGCTGCCGGCCTCGTCGCGCCAGCCGGCGGGCAGGATGGAGCGGCCGTCGATCCGGCCGTCGTCCAGCACGAACTGGCCGAAGCGGGCATAGTCCGAGAGGGCGGCATTCATGCCGCTGCCCGAGATGGTCATGCCCTCGGGCGCCTCGCACCACCAGCGGGCATCATGGGCCATGCCGATCCGCGACCAGATCCGGCTTGAAAGATAGTCGGTGAGGCGCATGCCGGTCGCGGCCTCGACCACCGCCGCCACCAGATAGCTTTCGCCGGTGTTGTAGGCCCAGGCCCCGCCGGGTGGCGTTGCGGCGGGCAGGCCGGTCATGAAGCCGATGATCCCGCCCGGCTGCCAGCGGGCCTGAACCTCCAGCAGCTGCCGGCGGTCCGAGGTTGGATCCACATAGTCTTCATTCCAGCGGATGCCCGAGCACATCCTGAGCACCTGGCGGAGCGTGACCGCGCGATAGCCACCGCCGAGGGGGACGTATCTGGTGACCGGGTCGTCGATCGAGCCGATGGCGCCCTCGGCGATCGCCACGCCCACAAGCGTGGCGGCGATCGATTTGGCGAGCGAGCAGGAATGCCAGAGCGTATCCGGCGTCACGCCGCGCTGGCAGATCTCCGCCACCTGCCGGCCGTCCTTCAGCACCACCAGCCCGGCGACGGCGTTGGTCGCCAGATAGTCGTAAAGGTCGAAGACGCGGCCCTTGTCCCGGATCGCGAGCGGCGGCAGGCCGCCTGCCGGATGGTCTTCGAAAGCCCGCACCGGGCCGGAACCGCGGGAGATGATGCGGGTCGGGAACCAGCCGGTGTCGCCGGTCATGGTCCGGATCATCTCGTCGGGCAGCAGCTGCCCGTCATAGAAACGGGTGAGATGGGCGCGGGCGGTGGCGGAGAGGGCCATGTCCGGTCGTCCTCGTCTGTCGGAAAGCAGGCAATGGAGGGTGTCAGGCCATCACGAAATGGCCGGGCGCCACTTCGTCATACCGCCGGAGCGGCGGTTCCCAGCCGGCGGGGCGCAGCGGGCTTGCGATTTCGGCGGGGGCGATGTCGCGGCGGCGGAAGCGCGCGGCCGGGTCCGCCACCGGCACGGCGTCGAGCAGCCGGCGGGTATAGGCGTGGCGGGGATCGTAGAGCACCGCCGCGCGCGGCCCGATCTCGACGATTTCGCCCAGATACATCACCGCCACCCGATGGGCGATGCGCTCCACCACGCCCATATCGTGGGAGATGAACAGATAGGCGAGGCCGAGACGGGCCTGCAACTCCAGCATCAGATTGACCACCTGGGCCTTGATCGACACGTCGAGGGCCGAGACCGCCTCGTCGGCGATCAGCACCGAGGGTTCGAGAGCAAGTGCCCGGGCGATGCACAGCCGCTGACGCTGCCCGCCCGAGAATTCCTGCGGCCGCCGCCCGGCCATCTGCGGATCGAGGCCGACCAGGGCCAGCAGTTCGGCGACCCGCGCCCGGGCGGCGGCACCCCGGGCGATGCCGTTGATCTCCAGCGGTGCCGCGATTGCGGTGCCCACCGAATGGCGCGGGTTGAGGCTGGAGAAGGGGTCCTGGAACACCATCTGCACCCGGCGCACGGCATCGCGGCGCGCAAGGCCGTCGAGCGGCCGGCCGTCGACCAGCACCTCGCCGGCATGGGGGCGGGTGAGCCCCATGATCGTGCGGCCGATGGTGGACTTGCCGCAGCCGCTTTCGCCGACCAGGGCCAGGGTCTCGCCCGGTGCGACCGTGAAGGACACGTTCTCCACCGCATGCACGGCCGGGCGCCGCCGGGCGAACAGCCCGCCGCCGGTCAGATAGCGGGTGGTGAGGCCGCGGATCTCCAGCGCCGGGGCGGCGGCATGGTCGGGAGGGCCTGCGAGCGGCGCCGCCGGGGTGGCGGCACCGCTCTCGGGATCGATCGCATCGAAGGGGGTCGGGCGATCGATCGACCGCATCGCCCCCAGCCGCGGCACGGCCGCGAGCAGGGCGCGGGTATAGGGTTGTTGCGGGGCGTCGAAGATCCGGGCGGTCTCGGCGGTTTCGATCAGGGCGCCGCGGCACATCACCACCACCCGGTCGGCGATTTCGGCCACCACGCCCAGATCATGGGTGATGAACAGCACCGACATGCCGTCTTCCGCCTGCAATTCGCGGATCAGCCCCAGGATCTGGGCCTGAATGGTGACGTCGAGTGCCGTGGTCGGCTCGTCGGCGATCAGCAGTTTCGGCCGGCAGGCCAGCGCCATGGCGATCATCACCCGCTGGCGCATGCCGCCCGAGAAATTGTGCGGATGGTCGCCCAGGCGCGAGGCCGCGGCCGGAATCCTGACGCGGTCGAGCAGGCGCACCACCTCGGCATCGGCGGCGCGACGGTCCAGCCCGCGATGCAGCATCAGCGCCTCGGCGATCTGGAAGCCGATGGTCCGGACCGGGTTCAGGCTGGTCATCGGCTCCTGGAAGATCATCGACATCCGGCCGCCGCGCACCCGGCACATGGCGGGCTCGGGCAGGGTGGTCAGCTCGCATCCGTCGAGGCGGATGGAGCCGGTCACCCGGCTGGTCGCGGGCGGCAGCAGGCGCATCGCCGCCATGGCGGTGACGCTCTTGCCCGAGCCGCTTTCGCCGACCACCGCCACGGTCTCGCCCGGGCCGACGCCGAGCGAGATGTCGCGAACGACGCTGGTCCAGCCGGCGGGTCCGCGGAAGGCGACGCCCAGCCCCTCGATTTCGAGGACGGGTGCCGGCTCGAAAACGGGTGCCGCCCCGAGAACGGATGCCGGGGTGGGCGGGGAGGCCGCTGCACTCATGCCGCCCCTCCAGCCCCGCGGTCCGCCGGCGTCTTCAGGCCGATCCATATCGTCTTGACCTGCTGATACTGCGCCATTGCTTCCCGGCCCTTGTCGCGGGCGAGCGAGCCCGACTTGCCCCAGCCGCCGAAGGGCGTCTTGACGTCGCCTTCGGTGAAGCCGTTCACCGCCACCGTGCCACAGCTGAGCCTGCGGGCGAAGTGGAGCGCCCGGTCGATGTCGCGCGTGAAGACCGTGGCATGCAGGCCGTACTCGGTGCCGTTGGCGACCGCCAGCGCCTCGTCCATGCCGTCGACCGGCAGGGTGCCGAGAACCGGGCCGAAGATTTCCTCGCGCGCGATCGACATGCCGGCGGCGAGGTCGCCGAAGACCACCGGGGCGAGGAAGCTGCCCGCCGCCAGCGCCGGATCGACCCGGCCGGTGTACACCAGCCGTGCCCCCTCGGCCCGGCCGCGTTCCAGATGGGCCATCACCCGCCGGCGGTGCCCGGCGGAGATCATCGGCCCCATCTCGGTCGCGGGGTCGAGCGGATCGCCCGGCGCCAGCGACTGCAGCCGGTCGACGATCCGCGCCAGATAGTCCTCCTGAAGGCGGCGCGGTACGATCTGGCGCATATTGGCCGAGCAGTTCTGCCCGGCATTCCAGAAGGCGGCGGTCACCGCATGGTCGATCAGCTCAGGGGTGAGATCGGCATCGTCGAGCACGATGAACGGGCTTTTGCCGCCCATCTCCAGCCCCACGGTCTTCAGATTGCTGCTGCCGGCATATTGCAGGAACAGCCGCCCGACCTCGGTCGAGCCGGTGAACGAGACCGCGTCGATATCGCCATGCTGGCCGATCAGCCGGCCGGTGGTCTCCCCCGGGCCGGTGACGACGTTGAGCACGCCTTCGGGCAGCCCGGCCTCGATCGCGAGTTCGGCCAGGGCGAGCGTCGTCAGCGAGGTCTCTTCGGCCGGCTTCACCACCACCGAGCAGCCGGCGGCGAGCGCCGGTGCCAGCTTCCAGGCCGCCATCAGCAGCGGGAAGTTCCAGGGCAGCACGGCGCCGACCACGCCGATCGGCTCCCGCATGATCAGCGCGCAGGCCGCCTCGCCGGTGGGGGCGACGTCGCCATAGCTCTTGTCGATCGCCTCGCCATACCACTGGAAGAAGTCCGGCACCTCGCCGCCGATTTCCTTCAGGCAGTCGCTGACCGGCTTGCCGCTTTCCAGGCTCTCCATCACCGCAAGCCGCGGGGCGGCGGCGCGGATCAGCCCGGCCAGGCGCAGCAGCACCTCCTTGCGCCGTTCGGGCGTCGCCCGTGACCAGACACCGTCGCGAAATGACCGGCGGGCGGCGGCAACCGCCCGGTCGACCTCGTCGGCCCCCGACAGAGGCAGGGTGGCGAGCACCGCGCCGGTCGCCGGGTTCAGCGTCTCGAACAGGGCGCCGCTGCGGGCGGCGGCCGGTGCGCCGTCGATGAAGGCCCGCGAGGGCAGGCGCAGCTCTGCGGCGATCCGCCGGGTGTCTTCGAGGGTCGACCAGGTCATGGGCGCAGGCTCCGTGGCGAAAGATGGGAAGCAGACCAGGCGCAATAGCTTTCAGATGCCGCCATAGGGGCGGCGCCACCTGCCGGTTGCGAAGCGGTCGGCGGCGAAGGGGGTGATGTCGACCGGTGCCGGCCGGCCCAGGGCCAGATCCGCCAGCACCCGGCCGACCCCGGGGCCGAGGCCGAAGCCGTGGCCCGAAAAGCCGGTGGCGACCAGCAGGCCGGGCGTGGCGGCGGGGGCGTCGATCACCGGCAGGGCGTCGGGCATCACGTCGATGGCGCCGGCCCAGGATTTGGCGATCGGAGGCATGCCGGCGGCGGGGAACAGCGTCGCGAAGCGCCTGGCCGCATCCGAGACCCGTTTCGGATTGGCCGGGATGTCGGGCGCACGCGGCCGCAGGGTGCGCGTGGTCGCGGGTTCCGCCAGACGTTCGATCAGGTCGTCGGCGAAGGGGCGGCCCAGCTTGAGCGAGAAGGCCCGCCGCCGCTGGATCAGCTCGCGCAGGAAAAAGCCGGCGGCGCGGAAGGAATCGAGGGTGAGGTCGACATCGGTGCCGCCATCGGTGGCGATGATGCACGACCCGTCGGGCCGCTGGCGCAGGCCCAGCCCCGCGCCCACGAAACAGGGCAGGTCCAGATCGGCCATCGGCGCGGTCAGGGCCACGGTGCTGCGCACGGTTTTCTGCGGCAGGGCCGGGATCAGCCCGGCCAGCAGGCGGTGGCTGCGGGCGCCGGCGGTGCAGATGACGGTGGATGTGGCGATCCGGCCGTGTTCGGTGACGACACCGCTGATCCGCCCGGCGGTCGTCTCGATCGCCCGGGCGCCGCAATCCTCGATCAGCACGGCACCCGCCGCACAGGCGGCGCGGGCGAAGGCGAGGGTTGCGAGCAGCGGTTCGGCCTGGCCGTCGCCGGCAGCCAGGATGCCGCCGGCGGTGCGGCTGCCGAGGCTCGGAAACGCCCGCGTCACCTCGGCCGCGCTCAACAGCCGGGTGTCGCGGACCCGGTCGCCGGCCTCTTTCAGCCAGTCGGCATGGGAGGCCTGTTCGGCATCATCGGCGGCGACGAACAGGCAGCCGCGCTGCCGCCAGCCGGTCTCGTGCCCCAGATCGGCCTGAAGCCCCGGCCAGAGCGACAAAGCGAGGGCCGCCAGCGGCAGTTCCGCCGGGTCGCGGCAGAGGCTGCGCACGAAGCCCCAGTTGCGGCCCGATTGCTGCGAGCCGATCCGCGCAACATCGATCAGCACGACACTCTGCCCGGCCCGGGCAAGATACCAGGCGGCGGCACAGCCCATGATGCCGCCGCCCAGGATCACCGCATCGGCCGTGGCGGGCAGCGGCTCGGCACCGCCGGCAAGCCGGGCCAGGGTGTCGGCGGGGGCGTGCCCCAGAAGACTAAGCGACGGCATCGAGCACGGCATCCATGTCCATCTCGACCCGGATGTCGGGGTCGAACAGCCCGGCCTGAACCGTGGTGCAGGCGGGATCGATGCCGCGGAAAGCCTCGGCATAGCCGTCCATGACCGCGTCGTAATCTTCTGCGCGGGCGATGTAGATCCGCACCCGCACCACATGCGTGAGCCCGCCGCCGGCCTCTGCCAGAACGGCGGCGGCATTGCGGAAGATCTGGGCGGTCTGGGCCGCGGCACCCTCGGCCAGCACATCTGCCGTGTAGTCATAGCCGGTGGTGCCCGATATCCGGACCCGGTTGCCGGTCACCACGGCCCGGGCATAGGCATAGCGCCGCTCCCAGGCGCTGCCCGAATAGAGCCGCCGACCGGTCGAAGGCGGGGTCGAAGACACGGGATGGGGGAAGTCGGTCATCTCTGGCACCGTCGCGGGTTGAACTCCGCCATGAGGATCGGAGACCGGTGCCGCCGACGTCGATGTCAAAAAATCGCGCCTGGGGTGCAATAAATCGAACCGGTATGGGGATCGGTTCCAGCGGGCAAGGATCCCTGCGCGAAACAGGATCCGCTGTCACCCCGCCACACTTTATTGGGTCGGGCCTGCGATTTATTAGAATCGACACCCGATCCGGCCCTGCGATCCAATTGGCTCCGCCGATCGACGGCGACGAAACAGCCTCAGGGAGAGCGGACGGATATGCGTGCGGACTTCGTCATCATCGGTGGTGGCATATCGGGGGCGGCGGCGGCCTTCTTCCTGTCGGAAGCAGGGCGGGTGGTGCTGATCGAGCAGGAGAGCCATTTCGGCACCCACAGCTCGGGCCGGACCGCGGGCCAGTTCACCGTCGGCATCTCCGCCGACACGATGCGGGCGGCCGCTGCCGCCAGCCGCAGCTTCTTTCAGACCCCGCCCGAGGGCTTCGCCGAGGGGCCGCTGATCAGCCCGCGCGGCAGCCTGACGGTTGCGCGGCGCGACCGGTTTGCGGTGCTCGACCGGCTGGAGGCACGGATCGCCGAGGCCGGCGGCCGGGCGGAGCGGCTGGACCGCGCCGGCGCGCTCGCGGCCTTTCCGGCGCTGCGCCCCGAAACGGTCGACGAGGCGGTGCTGGAGGTGGATGCCGCCGATATCGATGTCGACCGCCTGCTTCAGGGATATCTGCGCGGCGCCCGCCGCAATGGCGCATTGACCGAAACCGGTGGGGCGGTGACCGCGATCCATCGCGCGGGCGGGCTCTGGGTGGTCGATACCGCAACCGGTCGCCACGAGGCGCCGGTGCTGGTCAACGCGGCCGGCGGCTGGTCGGACCAGGTGGCGGCGCTGGCGGGTGTGGCGCCGATCGGGCTCACACCCTATCGCCGGACCGCCTTCACCTTCCCGCTGATCCAGGCACCTGACGGCGGCAGCCTTGGGGGTGACTGGCCGCATGTCACCTCGGCCGAATACGACTGGTACGTCAAGCCCGAGGCCGGCTGCTTCATGGGGTCGCCCGCCGATGCCCATCGGGTTCAGCCGGGCGACATGTATCCGGAAGATTTCGACATCGCCCTCGGCATCCATGCGATCGAACGCGACACCACGCTCACCATCCGCCGGCCGCTGGCCAGCTGGGCCGGCATGCGCAGCTTCGTGGCCGACCGCAACCCCGTCTGCGGCATGTCGGGGGCAGCACCCGGTTTCGTCTGGCTGGCGGGGCAGGGCGGCTGCGGCGTGCTGACCTCGCCCGCGCTCGGCCGGGCGGTGGCGGCGATCGCCTGCAACCGGCCCCTGCCGGACGATCTGGACGACCGGGGCCTCCGCCTTGCGGCGCTGTCGCCCGACCGGCCGGGCCTTGTGGCCGGCTGACGCCTTTTCTTCCCCCCCGCGCTGCCCTATGACCGGCAAAAAGCCGGCACGATCGACCAAAAAAGAAGATCCATCGGGAGACTTACGTCATGCAGACGCCTTCGCTTTCGAAGCGCAGCTTCCTGAAACTCTCCGCCGCGGCAGGGGTGGCCGGTGCGGTCGGCGGCATGGCCGCGGGGCCGTTCCGCGCACTCGCCGCCGGGCCCGAGCCGCGCCCGGGCGGCCAGGTGATCGCCGGCATCTCTCAGGAGCCGACGGTGTTCAACCCGCTGATGCCGGGCAGCGAATACGACCAGGGCATCTGGTGGCAGGTGTTCAGCACGCTCTGGTACATCGACGCCGACGGCACCATCGTGCCGGATCTGGCGGTGGACCTGCCGACGGTCGCCAATGGCGGGCTGTCGGCCGATGGCCGGATCTGGAAGATCCGGCTGCGCAAGGGCGTCACCTGGCATGACGGCACGCCCTTCACCGCCCATGACGTGAAGTACACGCTGGACCTGATCAACAATCCCGATTTCCGGGTGCGCAACCGGGTCGGCCATTCCCTGCTGCGCAATGTGACCGTCACCGCCGACGACGAAATCCAGTGGGTGCTGTCGGAACCCTTCGCGCCCTATATGTCGGTGCTGTCGCTGACCTTCATCGTGCCCCGCCATATTCTGGGCAAGGCGGATGATCCGAACACCGCCCCCTTCAATACGGCCCCGGTGGGCACCGGCCCGTTCCGCTGGGGGGAGCGCCGGGCAGGCGAGCATGTGCTGCTGGAAAAGAACCCCGCCTATCACGGCGACGGGCCCTATCTCGACCGGGTGGTGTTCCGCTACATCCCCGATCAGACCATGCTCTATACCCAGTTCCGCAGCGGCGAGATCGACTATCTGGGCCTCTCCGGCCTGCAGCCGGCCTTCGATGCCGAGGCGCGTGCCCTGCCGGACCGGCGCATCGTGGCGGCACCGGCGCCCTTCGTCGAGCATATCGCCCTCAACCACGGCTTCGCGCCCTTTGCCGACAAGGCGGTGCGCCAGGCGCTCTATCTGGCCATGAACCGCAAGGCGCGGCTGGAAGCGATCTATCACGGCCGGCCGATCGAGACCGAATCCTACGTCCCCCACGGTCATTGGGCCTTCGATGACGGGCTGCCGAAGCACAGCCACGATCCGGCGGCGGCGAAGGCGCTGCTCGACAAGGCCGGCTGGCTGCCCGGCGCCGACGGCATCCGCCAGAAGGACGGCGTGCGCCTGGCCTTCACCAATTCGACCAGCGCCGGTTCCCAGTCGCGTGAACAGGCCCAGCAGCTGCTGAAGCAGGACTGGCGTGAGATCGGCGTCGACATGACGATCGAGAACATGCCGGGCGCTGTGATCTGGGGCGAATTCTGGCAGAAGTCGCAATATCAGTCGGTGATGGTCGCCTCCAACTTCCTGCAGGGCAGCGACCCGGACGTCACGCCGCGCTTCTCCAGCAAGGCGATCCCGGCCCAGGGCGGCAGCGGCCTCAACACCTATCAGTACCGGAACCCGGAAGTCGACGGGCTGCTGGAACGCGGCAGCCGCGAGATGGACCAGGCGGTGCGGCGCAAGATCTATCAGCGCCTGCAGCAGATCATCCGCGAGGATCTGGTCTTCCTGCCGGTGTCGCAGTCGGTGATCGTCGAAGGGGCGAAGGCGAAGCTCACCGGCTATCGCCCGAACATCAATGCCTCGTCGAACTGCTGGAACATGCGACGCTGGTTCTGGGCGGCGTGACGGGGGATCTTCCGGACCATGACGATCTATCTGGCGCGACGATGCGGGCAGGCCGTGGTGCTGATGCTGCTGGTCTCGGTCATCGGCTTCGGCATCCTGCATCTCGCCCCGGGCGGGCCGCTGTCGCAATACGTCCTGTCGTCGAACATGGCGCAGGAAGATATCGACCGGATCACCCGCCAGCTGGGGCTGGACCGGCCCTTCCTGCTGCAATATGTCGACTGGCTCGCCCGGATGGTGACCGGCGACTGGGGGCAGTCCTATCGTGACGGGCTGCCGGTTCTGACCAAGATCGCGACCCATATCGGGCCGACGCTTGAAATCATGCTCGCCTCCACCGTGATCGCCGCCCTGCTGGGCGGCGTGATCGGCATGCGGGCGGCGGTGCGCCGGCATTCGCTGACTGACCTGCTCGCCACCGGCGGGGCGATGATCGCGCTGTCGATCCCGACCTTCTGGTTCGCCCTGATGGCGATCTATCTGTTTTCGATCGAACTCGGCTGGCTGCCCTCGGGCAATCGCAGCACCATCGGCGACGGCTCGCTCGGTGACGTGCTTCATCACATGGTCGCACCGGTGATGGTGCTGGCGCTGGTGGAGACCGCGGTCTGGGCGCAGTTCATGCGGGCCTCGATGCTCGACACGCTGGGGCAGGACTATATCCGCACCGCCCGTGCCAAGGGGCTGCGCGAACGGGTGGTGATCCGCGCCCATGCGCTGCGCAACGCGCTGCTGCCGATGATCACCCTGGTCGGGCTGCAATTCCCCACCCTGCTCGGCGGTGCGCTGGTCACCGAAACGGTGTTCAGCTGGCCGGGCATGGGCCGGCTGTTTCTCGACAGCCTGGAATATCGCGACTATCCGGTGGTGATGGGCATTCTGATGCTCTCGGCGCTGATGGTGATGGCAGGCTCGCTGCTGGCCGATCTGCTTTATGCGGTCGCCGACCCCCGGATCAGGATGGATTGACGGCGATGACAGTGCAGACCGCCCCCGACATCACGGCACCCCCCATGCCGCCCGGCTTCCTGCGCCGGCTGATGGCGCGGCCCGCCACCGTCGCCGGTGCCGGGCTCATCCTGGCGATGACCGCCGCCGCCTTTCTGGGGCCGCTGATCGATCCGACCGATCCGGACAGGATCGACGTGCTCGCCCGCTTCCTGCCGCCGCTCAGCCCCGGCCATCTGCTTGGCACCGACGAGCTGGGCCGGGACGTGCTCGCCCGCCTGCTCGGCGGCGGGCGGATCTCGCTCGCCATCGGCTTTTCGGCCATGCTGCTCTCGGTGGTGATCGGAACCGCCATCGGCATGGTCGCGGGCTGGCGCGGCGGGGTGATCGGCACCGTGCTGATGCGCTTCGTCGATGCGATGATGGCGTTTCCGACCGTCTTTCTGGTGCTCGCCCTGGCCCTGCTGATCAGCCCCGGCCTTGCCTCCACCACCATCCTGATCGCCGCCACCTCGTGGATGAGCGTGGCGCGGCTGGTCGAAGGGCAGTACCGCGCCCTGCGCACGGCCGATTATGTCGCCGCCGCCCGCACCGCCGGTGCCTCGGATCTTCGCATCATGGTGGTGGAGCTGCTGCCCAATGCGGCAGGCGCGATCATCGTTGCCGCCACGCTCAACGTCGCGCGGGCGATCCTGCTCGAATCCTATGTCAGCTATCTGGGCTATGGCATCCAGGCGCCGATGGCGAGCTGGGGCAACATGCTCAACAACGCCCAGATCTACCTGACCTCCGCCCCCTGGCTCGCCATCCTGCCGGGCCTGGCCATCACCCTGACGGTCACCAGTTTCAACTTCATGGGCAACGGGCTCAGGGATACACTCGACCCCCACCGCTGACGACCGGCCTTCAGGAGGCGCCATGTCCCGACGTCTGCCTTCGCTCAACGCGCTCAGATGCTTCGAGGTGGTGGCGACCCATATGGGGGTGAAAAAGGCCGCGCAGGTGCTGAATGTCAGCGAAAGCGCGGTCAGCCGCCAGGTGCGCATCCTGGAGGAACAGCTGGGCGTGTCGCTGTTCCTGCGCACCCATGGCGGCATGGAGATCACCGAAGAGGGCCGCCGTCTGGCCCTGGCGGTGACGGAAGCCTTCGATCACATCGCCAATGCGATCGATCCGTTCCAGAACGACCAGGATGTGGTCACGCTGAAGGTGATCCCCACCTTTGCCCTGCGCTGGCTGTTCCCGCGGCTGCACAGGTTCCACGAACAGCATCCGATGATCCGGATCGTGGTTCAGACCCGTCTGAACGATATGACGGTGGACGAGACCGGCGCCGATCTGGGCATCCGCTATGGCCGCGGCGGCTTTCCCAACGAGGATGCGACCGAGCTTTACGCCGAATGGATCGTGCCGGTGGCGGCCCCGGGGCATCTGGATCCCGACCGGCCGGAGGAAGATCTGCGCAGCGCCATGCTGCTCCACCCGCTGCCCGATCATCAGGACTGGATCACCTGGTCCGAGAAGTCGGGCATGCCGCTGCGCGTCCATGACGGGCTGGATTTCGACGCGCTCGACATGGCGCTGAGTGCCGCCGAAGCCGGCCTCGGCGTCGCGATCGCCGATGTGGTTCTGGCCGATCAGGCGATCCGCGACGGCCGGCTGGTGGTGCCGATCGACAAGGCGGTGCCGAGCGGCGTGTCCTATTTCCTGGTCCGCCGCCCCGAACTTCGCCGCCGCCGCCAGGTCCGCCTGGTGGAAGACTGGCTGCTGGCCGAGATCGCGACCGCGCGCGAGACGATCGCCGGCTACGCGCGCGGCTGAGCTGCCGGAGCTGAGCTGCCCGAGCTGACCCGTCTAGGCCGCGCGGCGTTCCGTGCCGCGGCCCATCAGCTGTTCGCCGGCCAGCGCATAGGCCAGAACCAGGGCCGCGAACAGCACCGCCACGCCCGACATCAGCGGCACGAAGCCATAGGCCGCCAGGCACCAGCCGCCGATGGCGAGCACGGCGGCGTTGGTCAGGCCGTACCAGCGTTCCATGCGGCCGATCAGCCGGGCGCGGGCCGGCGCCGCCATCGGCAGGCGGTTGAGATTGGCCATGGTCACCGGCCGGATGCCGCCGGTGGCGAAGCCGAGCGCGGTGATCGCGACCAGGCCGGCGATCAGGTTTTCCGAGGCGGTGGCGAACAGGATCAGCGAGACCAGGCCGATCGCGGGCATGGCGACCGTGATCGCCCGGGCGCCGATCCGGTCCATCACCGTCGGCGCATAGCGCGCCGACAGGAAGGCCGCCAGGTTGAACAGGCTGAGCACCAGCCCGAACCAGTAGAGATCGACCTTCAGCGTCAGGAAGAACAGCGCCGGCAGGAAGCCCACGAAGGCGGCAAGCGCGAAGGCGCGCATCAGCACGTAATAGGCCATCCAGCCCGCCTCGCCCGGCACGCTGGTCGCCGGGGCGGGGGAAGCGGTCGCGCCGGGGCTGGCCGCGGTCTGTGCCGGCGCCGCCGGGGTGCTGACCATCAGGATCGCGATCGCCGAGACCAGCGCCGCGGCCAGTGCGGCCAGGAAGGGCAGTTCCGGGGCGAAGCGATAGAGCACGCTGCCGGCCGTGCCCGCCACCAGCACCGCCAGGAAGATCAGAGAGGCGGTGCGGCTTTCATGGGTGCGATAGGCGATGACCTCGTCATCGCCGTGCAGGCTGCGCAGCAGGGCCGAATCGGTGCCCTGGGCCAGCGCATAGCCGATGCCGCCGGCGATCTGGGCCGCCAGCAGCCACCAGAAGCCGCCATCGGCCGCCAGCGGTGCGGGCAGGGGCGAGGCGACGGCGAAGGCCACGATCATGCCGAGGCCGGCCGCCTTCAGCACCTCGCCGGTGGCGATCACGCCCTTCTGCGGCAAGACCCGGCCAAGCCGGCCGGCCGGGCCGACCGCCAGGCAGATGGTCAGGCCATAGGCCGCCAGCAGCAGTTCCAGCCGGAAGATGTCGAGCCCGCGTTCGTAGAAGAACACGAACAGGATCGGCAGGTGGAAATAGAGCCGCGACAGGATGCGATAGACATAGATCAGTGGCACGTCGCGTGGGCTGCGGATGCTCATGACCGGGTCCTCACGCGCTGGCCGCGCGGCCGCGGACCTCGTTCACCCGCTGCATCAGGCGCTGCTTGTAGGCCTCGGTATCGGTATCCAGATTGGGGAAGACCTCCTGGATGCGGCTGACCGGATAGACCCCGGCGCGGACCAGATACGGCCGCTCGAACGTGAAGTCGACGATGGTGTTGGCCTTGACCGCACTGTCCGAGGTGGCGCCGGGCGTCTCGCCGCCGAGATCGATGATGAGATCGACCCCGTCGCCGATATCGGCAACCGCCTTGTCGAGGTCGACGAAGATGTCGCCCTGGCCCGAGATGTTGGCCGAGGTGGCCCCGACCGGCCGGCCGGCGGCGCGGATGATGTTTTCCAGCGGCGAGGCGCCCTGGCAGGCCACACCCAGCGTGTCATAGCCCATGGTGAAGGCCGGCGGCAGTTCGCAGGCCTTGTCGAAGATCAGCGTCAGCTCCCCCGGCCACAGCCGTTCGAAGGCATCGGGGGCGACCCAGTCGGGGACCACCACATGACGGGCCGCCTCGGCCGGATTGGCGATCGAGAAGGTCAGCGGACCGAATTTGGTGCGCTTCTTCACGTCGAACACCCGCTGGATGGCATCGGCGTTGAAGGCGTCGCAGATCAGGTTGTACTGCGTGCGCGTGGGGGTGATGACCAGCCCGCCCGCGCGGATCACCTCGGCCGCCTCGTCGATCGCGCCGGCGGAAAGTTTCACGATATTGACCATGGTGCCTGCCGTCCCTTGCCCGTGCGGACCATGCCGATCCCGGGTTCTGCCCCCGTTGCCCCGGGGACCGGCCGTGTTCCGGCCGGACGTAACCCTGGATCGCCTGGTCCGTGATCCGATCAATTATGGCGACAGGCTAACATCACCGGGCCCGAATCGGAAGCATGCAGATCAACTTGTACGGGATATGTGCGACCGGCCGTCTCATCCTGAGGTTCGGCCCTGTGCGGAGAGGCGGGGGCCTGCGGGAAGAGGCGGGGGTGGCCGGGTCAGCTGCCGGTGGGGGCGCCGATGGCGAAGGCGGCGAAAAGCTCCCGCGCCATCGCACGGTCGACCGGCTGGCCGGCATCGCGGGCCAGCGCCAGATAGGCGCGCAGGATCGGCGCCATCGACGGCCCATAGGTCTCGCGCTCGGCCAGGAAAAGCGGGCGGAGCAGCAGTACCGCGCGCTGGACCTCTTCAAAGGCCACCCGCATTCGCCCGGCGCGGGCATGGGCATCGGCGATGGCGGTCAGCACACGCGCCATCGACGGCAGAAGCACCCGGTTGTGGCGGGTTGCCTGCTGCGACAGGCGCCGGAACACATCGCGGGCGGCATCGATATCGCCGCGACCGGCATCGGCCACCGCCAGCGGTTCCCCGACCTGGGCGGCGGATTGGGAGAGGCGATAGGCCGCCGCCGCCGTATCGGCATTCGAGGCGATGCGGTCGACCAGCAGGAAAAAGATCTGCCGGGCGAGATTGCGGTCGCCCTGTTCCAGGGCGGCCCGGCCCAGCTGTTCCGCCCGGGCGGCCGCCTGTTCGGCGTCGCCGTCGCTGATCAGCATGCGGGCGTCGTGATCGATGGTCATACCGTCGGTCATGTCGGGCAGCCTGGCTGAGGAGGCGGGGCCGTGCGGGGGCGCGGGCGGCGGGGGAGGCCTTGAGCGTGGCAACACGCCGCAGGCGCCATAGTTATGGTCGCGTGGCGCATGCGAAACAAGGGTTCCCGACCCGTGGCCGCATGGATTGCGGGATTTCGGTCGGCCGGCCCGGTTCAGGGGCCGCGGGGCGGCCGGCTGTCGGGGTTGACGGGCGGACGTTCCTGCCTGCCGCGATTGCGCAGCCCGTGGACCAGCAGGGCCAGGATCCAGGCGGCAAGCGGGACCAGAAAGAAGCCGTCGAACAGGGGATGCGCCGGATCCGCCCCGGTCACCGCGGTGACGAAGGTCATCCAGACCAGGGTGAAGACGATGAGCGCGCGGCGCCAGCGATCGGGCATGCCGCAAGAATGCCCTGGTCGCCGCCGCCATGCAATCATGGCGTCTGTTCGATTGCGGCCATGTCCCTTCCACCGCTATCCTGGGCGGATGGGACATGAAAGGCGACAGTGGAGACGCCCGATGAGCCATGCCCCCAAAGACGCACGCCTTGCGGCCTTGCCCCAGGCGGCAGCACGGATCGTGGAGGCCCTGGGGCTTGCCCCCCATCCCGAAGGCGGATGGTTTGCCGAAGTCTGGCGCAGCCCTGCACCCGATGGGGGCCGGGGGGCGTTGACCACGATCTATTTCCTGCTGGCCCGCGGAGAGCGGTCGCACTGGCACCGGGTCGATGCCGAAGAGGTCTGGCATCACTATGCCGGGGCGCCGCTGGCGCTGGACATGGCACCCGACGATGCCGCGGCCCCGCG
This sequence comes from Tistrella mobilis, assembly GCF_039634785.1. Taxonomy (NCBI): domain Bacteria; kingdom Pseudomonadati; phylum Pseudomonadota; class Alphaproteobacteria; order Geminicoccales; family Geminicoccaceae; genus Tistrella; species Tistrella mobilis. The sequence goes on from NZ_JBBIAB010000016.1 coordinate 17,005, forward strand.
GCGCCATCTGCTGGGCTTCGACCCCCTGCACCCCGCGGATGCCAATGCCGGCCGGCCGGTGCTGGTGGTGCCCGCCGGCTGGTGGCAGGCGGCGGAAACCCTGGGCGAATACACGCTGGTCGGCTGTTCGGTGGCGCCCGCCTTCACCTTCGACGGTTTCGAACTGGCGGCACCGGGCTGGGCGCCGGGACGACCGGCCGGCAGGCCGGCATCGTGAGCCCGGTCCGCGATGCCCGCTGGCAGGCCGTCGCCGCCCTGACCGTCACGGAACTGGCCGGCGGCGACTGCCCCTCGGCCGAGCGGCGCGCGCGCCGCATGCTGCGGATCGCCCGGGATGCCGAAGGCGGATCGGGGCCGCGCCGGTCGGCGGCGCTGGCCGGGCTGTCGGTGCTGCTGTGGCGGCCGCCGCATCTGGTGCGCCGCGACGCCATGCCCTGGCTGGACCTGATCGCACCCTATCGCGCCGAAATCGCCGCCGACCACCGGCTGGGGGAGGCGATGATGCTGACCGGCCTGGCGCTGAGCTTCGCCATGGGGCCGGATTCGCCGGAAATCCGCCGCTGGGCGGGCATTGCCGGGCCCGATATGGCCGCGCGGGTGGCCGGTATCACCGCGCCGCCGCCGCCCGATGGCGACATGCCCACGCAGGCGCCCTGCACGCGCCCTCAGCGCAGGGCTTGGCGTTCGCGCGCCACTCGGTCAAACTGAGCCGGTCATCCGACTTTTTTATGTGGTTTCCCGCAATGCAACAGCGGGGCCATGCCGGCAGTGAAGGAGAAGCACATTATGGGCAGGCCGCGAGGCTTCGACCGCGAACGGGTCCTCGATCACGTGGTGGATCTGTTCTGGCGTCACGGATATGACGGCACCTCGGTAGAGGCCATCCGTCATGCCACCGGCATCGGGCCCAGCAGCCTGTATGCAGCCTTCGGGGACAAGCGCACGCTGTTCTTCGAAGCGGTGGACCGCTACCGGGCGCGGGTGGTCGACAAGGCGCTTGATGGTCTGGAGCAGGATCGCGGCGACGGGCTGGCGGCGATCCGCGCCTTCTTCACCCGGGTGGTCGACGGCATCATTGCGGGTGAACGCCGCTGGGGCTGTCTGATGACCAATTGTGCGGTCGAACGCGCGCCCTGGGACGAGGCGGCGGCCGAGGCGGCGCGCGCGCATCTGCTCAGGGTTCGCGCGGCCTTTGCCGGTGCGCTGGCGCGCGGTGCGACCGGTGCCGACGAGACGCAGGTCACCGCCGTCGCCTCGATGCTGACCGCGGTGCTGCAGGGGCTGAACGTCATGGCCCGGGCGGGTTTTGGCCGCGCGCCCATTCAGGCCGCCGTCGATGCCGCGATCGCGAGTGCCGAGGGTGCCGCCATGCTGCCGGTTGCGCGCAGAATGCCGGCCGCCATCGCCTCCTGAGCCGGGAGATCCGCGGCGGACGCTGATTTCGCGATGCAGAATGATCGTATTTGGCGGAATTATGCGGGACCCACTTGCTTTTTCTGTATCCTGGAGTAAACGTTTCGTAACGCGGTGGCCGTGAGCCCCGTGTCGAGAGCTTGCCGGACTGCCGCCGGGGGGGAGGGCGGTCCGGCCGTACGCCCGGTGTGGGGAAACCTGCGCCGGGCGTCCTCGTTTCAGAGACGGGATCTGCCCGTCCGATGCGATCCCCTAATTGCAAATAAGTCTCAATCTTGATATTCCGGGAGCTGACGGAGGCCGGGCGGACCGGCGGGCTCTTCGGGATAGTGCGGATCTTGGACCGAACGGCGCTCGACCGGCTCAACCACATCTATTCAGGCCGGCGGCGCATCCTGGTGCGCAGCCTGATGCCGATCGTCGGCAGCCTGGCGGTGGCCGAGGATCTGGCGCAGGAGACCTATCTGAAGGTCCGGGCCGCGCTGGCACAGAGCCAGATCCAGCATCTGGAACCCTTCCTTTTCCGCACCGCCCGCAATCTGGCGCTGGATCATCTGCGCCGGGAGCGACGCCAGGGCGCCGTGCTGCGCCAGGGCGAGGATCAGGACGATCTTGCCCATATCGCCGCCGACACGCCCAGCCCCGAGGCGGAAGTCGGCGACCGTCAGTTGCTCGACCGGCTGGAACAGGTGATGTCGCGGTTGACGCCGCGCCAGCGCCGGGTGATGGTCGCCTGCCGGCTGGAAGGCCGCAGCTATGCCGAGGTCGCGGCCGATCTCGGCGTGTCGACCAGCACGGTTCAGAAGGATCTGAAGGACGCGATGGCCGCCTGTCTGGGCAGTTTTACGGGTGGCGAGCGGTGAGCGGTTCCACGGATACGGCGCCCGTCGATGCCGCCCTGCTCGATGCGGCGCTGGAACGCTTCATCCGCGCCCGCGATGTCGATGCCGATCCGGCCGACCGGCAGGCGCTGGCCGACTGGGCGGCCGCCGACCCGGCCCATGAAGCCGCGCTCGCCCGGGTGGAGGCGATGTGGGGGGCCGATGCCTTCGCAGCGGCGCTCGTCAGAACGATGCAGCCGGCCCCGCTGCCCGCGTCGTCCCGGCCCGCGTCGTCCCCGTCGCGGCTGCGGCAGCGGGCATGGCCGCTGGCCCTGGCCGCCTCCGTCCTGCTCATGATCGGCATCGGGGCGGCGCTCGACCTGCCGCTGCGGCTGCGGGCCGATGCGATCACCGCCACCGGCGAACGCCGGCTCGTGGTGCTGGCCGACGGGTCCCGCGTGACGCTCGACACCGACAGCGCCATCGCGGTTACGATCGACGAGACCGGACGGCATCTGACCCTGCTGGAGGGCCGGGCCTTTTTCGAGGTCACGCCCGATGCCGCCCGGCCGTTCGACGTGGCGGCCGGACCTGCCAAAGTGCGGGTCACCGGCACCGCCTTTGCCGTGGGGTTCACCGCCGATGACGCGATCATGGTGCAGGTCCGCAGCGGCCGGGTGGAGGCGGGGGCCGCCGGCCGCAGCCGCGCGCTGGGTGCCGGCGACGCGCTGCGCCTGGACGGCACCGGCCCCGGCATCGTCACCCATCCTGATCCCGCCCGCCCCGATCCCGCTCAGGGGCTGGGCTGGCTGGATGGCCGGCTGGTCTTCGTGGACCGGCCGCTCGGCGATGTCCTGGCCGAACTCGACCGCTATCTGCCCGGGCGGATCCTGGTCACCGACCCTGCCATTGCCGCCCGCCGCGTCACCGGCAATTACCGGCTGGACGATCCGGCCGGCAGCACGCTCGCCCTTGCCGCCGTGGCCGGCGCCGAGGTCACGCAGATCACCGGCAGGCTGTTGATTCTGCATTGAAATTTTCCCGGCAGGCCGGGTGGCTGAGAATTTTCTTCAGAAAAATTTACGCGATCCGTCGCCCGGTGACGTCAGGTCTGCGGGGCGTAACTGCATACGAGACGCAATCGCAAGACATGCAGCGCGCCCCGCCCTTTCGGTGACGCACAGGCGGGACGATCTACATGACCAGACGGCATCAGCAGCGGCGCAACAGTGCCGGCCATCACGCCACCGGGCGCCCTGTCGCCATGGCCGGCGCAGCCCTGGTCGGCGCGGCGATTCTGGCCGGCGCCGGGATGGGCGCCAGCACGGCGGCGCAGGCACAGGGTGCGGCTGCCGTTCAGGATCAGCAGCATGATTTCGACATCCCCAGCCAGCCGCTGGTCGGGGCGATCAACGCCTTCAGCGCCGCGACCGGCTGGAATGCGGGCTTCGCGGCCGGGCTTGATGCCGGCGTGGTTTCGCCCGGCGTGCGGGGCCGGCTGGAAAGCGAGCAGGCCCTGCGCCGGATGCTGGCGGGCACGGGGCTGACCTATCGCCTGACGGGGCCGCGGGCGGTGATGCTGGAAGCCCTGCCGCCCGCACCCGACGGGGCAACGCAGCTCGATCCGCTGACGGTGGATGCGGGGCGCCAGGGCACGGCGCGCGGTGCCGTTCCGGGGATCGTCGCGACCCATTCGGTGACGGCGTCGAAGACCGACACGCCGATCATGCTCACCCCCCAGGCGGTGTCGGTGGTCACCCGCGACCAGATGGACATGCAGGGCTCTGCCACCGTCTCCCAGGCGCTGCGCTATACGCCGGGCGTGATCAGCCAGTATGGCGATGTCGATCTTCGGGTCGACTGGTTCACGGTGCGCGGCTTCACCCCCGGGCGCTATCTCGACGGGCTGCGTCTGCCCTTCGGTGCGCGCGGCTACGGCCAGCCGCGTATCGAGCCCTACGGGCTGGAACGGATCGAGGCGCTGAAGGGCCCGGCCTCGGTGCTCTATGGCCAGAATGCCCCGGGCGGCCTGCTGAACATGACCTCCAAGCGCCCGACCGCCGAAACCCTGAACGAGATCGAACTCGGCACCGGCAGCTATGACCGCCGCCAGCTGGCCGGCGATTTCTCGGGCGCGATGGACGACGACAGGCGGCTGCTCTATCGCCTGACCGTGCTCGGACGCCAGGCCGACACCGAGTATGATTATGTCGAGGAAGACAAGATCTTCGTCGCCCCGGCCTTCACCTGGGCCGGCGACGACACCACGGTCACCATCCTGTCGCAGTATCAGAAGATCCGCTCGGAAGGCGGCGGCGGCGCGCCGGCCCTGCCGGCGGTGGGCACGCTCTACCCCCATCCCGACGGCTATATCCCGACCAGCCGCTTCGTGGGCGAGCCCGATTACGACCTGTTCACCAACGAACAATGGATGCTGGGCTACGAGGTCGAGCACCGGCTGGACGATGTCTGGACCTTCAGCCACAGCCTGCGCTATGCCGATGTCGATACCGACACCCGCCGCGTGCAGGGCGCCCTGCTGGCGGACCGGACGCTCTACCGCTATGCCTGGGCCTTCCCCGAAACGGCGCGGACGGTAACCCTCGACACCCGGACCGAAGCGACATTCGAAACCGGCCCGGTGGGACACGACCTGCTGATGGGCGTGGACCTGCAGTACGAGCGCAGCCGTTTCGAGGAAACCGACTTCCCGCTGGTGTCGACGATCGACGTCTTCGACCCGGTCTATTCCGGCGGGATCACCGTGCCGCCGGTGCTGACGACCATCGACCAGACCCGCCGCCAGGTGGGTGGATATATCCAGAACGTGATGAGCTACGGACGCTGGCATCTGATGCTCGGCGGACGCTACGACCATGCTCAGGCGAAGACGGACAACGATATCGTCAACAAGGCGGACGGCACGCATAACCAGTACACCATCCGCCAGAACGACGAAGCCTTCACCGGCCGCGCCGGTCTGGTCTATGCCTTCGACAACGGGCTGGCCCCCTATGTCAGCTACACCACCTCGTTCCAGCCGCTGGGCGGACGGAACGACAAGAATGAACCGCTGCAGCCGACCAGGGGTCGCCAGGCCGAGATCGGGCTGCGATATCAGCCGACCGGTTTCGCCTCGATGATCACGGTGTCGGCCTATCACCTGGTGCAGCAGGACGTCGCCACCAGCACCTCGGGTGCCGCCTATATCCAGACGGGTGAGGTGGAGGTGAAGGGGCTGGAGGTCGAAGCCCATGCCGAGCTGGGCGACGGCTATCGCGCCATCGCGAGCTATGCCTACAGCGACAGCGAGATCACCGAGACCCTGCGCGAGACCCAGCGTGGCAAACAGCTGGCTTTCGTGCCGCGCAACACGGCGTCGCTCTGGCTGGACAAGAGCTTCGAGGACGGCTTTGCCCAGGGTCTGGGGCTTGGCGCGGGCGTGCGCTATATCGGCCATCTGTATGGCGACCTGAACAACGACTTCAAATCGCCGGGCGTCACCCTGTTCGATGCCGGGGTGCGCTTCGATCTGGGGCGGCTCAGCCCCGATGCCGCCGGGGCCAGCCTGGCGATCAACGCCACCAACCTGCTGGACGAGCGCTATGTCTCCACCTGCCTCTCGGCCACCGGCTGCTATTGGGGGCCGGGCCGGGCGGTGACCGCCGCGATCAAGTACCGGTGGTGACGGGGTCGTGATGCGCGGCTTCCTGGTCAGGCTTCATCGCTGGGCGGGGCTTGCCACCGCACTCTTTCTGGTGCTGGCGGGGCTGACCGGCAGCGCCATCGCCTTCCGGCACGAGCTGGACGCCTGGCTGAACCCGGCGCTGTTCCAGGCGCCGGGGCGGGGGGCGGTGCTGTCGCCCGACCGGATCGCGGCGCGGGTGGCGGCGCTCGATCCCGGCATCGCCGTGACCGCGCTGCCGCTGAAACCGATGGCGGGAGAGGCGGTGCTGGTGACCGTGCTGCCGCGGCCGGGCAGCCCGCCGCCCGGCTATGACCAGGTCTTCGTCGATCCGGTGACCGGCGAGATTCTGGGCCGGCGCGACCAGATGACCGCGATCATGCCCTTCCTTTATACGTTCCACTATTCGCTGACCGCAGGTCCGGTCGGCAAGTGGCTGCTGGGGGTGGTGGCGCTGATCTGGGCGCTGGATGCGCTGGTGGCGCTGTGGCTGACCCTGCCGCGGGGGCGGCTGCCCTTCACCCGTGGCTTCGGGGCCGGCTGGGCGCCGGCCTGGAAGATCAAGCCCGGCCTGTCGCTGCGCGGCGCCGGCAGCCATCGCCGGGTGCTGGATCTGCATCGCGCCCCGGGATTGTGGCTGTGGCTGGTGTTCCTGGTGCTGGCGATCAGCAGCGTGACGCTGAACCTGGAAACCCAGCTGGTGCGGCCGCTGCTGGGCCAGGTGGCGGCGCTGTCGCCGAGTGCGCGCGAGATCGGCGCGCCGCGCTACCGGCCCGACCCGCCGCCGCCGGCGCTCGGCTTCGAAGCGGCGGCGGCCCGCGCCGAAGCCTATGCCGCGGCCCGGGGCCTGGCGCCGCAGGCGGTCGATGCCTATCACTATGCCGTCTTCGGGGTTTATATCGTCAGCCTGGACGAGGCGGCGCCGCATGATGTCTGGGCGATCGACACCGGCCACCCGCATCTCTATCTCGACGACCAGACCGGCGAGGTGCTGATGGCGACCATTCCCGGCCGGGGCACCCCGGGCGACGTGTTCCTGCAGGTGCAGTTCCCGCTGCATTCAGGCCGGATCGGCGGGCTTGCCGGTCGCATCCTGATCGCGGTGGCGGGCGTGGCGCTGGCGGTGGTTTCGGCCACCGGGGTGGTGATCTGGTGGCGCAAGCGTCGCGCGCGCCGGCAGGTTGCGGCGCGCGAGACCGCGGCCGCCCGAAAGGGGCCGGCATCGGCACGGGTTTGACTCGTCTCCATCCGATCGCATATCCATGACACTGCAAGGCCGGCCTGGTGCCGGCGGATCGCGTGCGAGGATGGGATGACCGACACCCTGAGATGGGCGCTGCAGGGCAGCCCGGCCGATGGCGACAGCCGCGCCTATCGTTCTGCGCTCGGGCGCTTCGCGACCGGGGTGACCGTGGTGACCTGCCGCGATGCCGCGGGCCGGCCGGCGGGGCTGACGGTGAATTCCTTTACCTCGGTATCGCTGGACCCGGCGCTGGTGCTCTGGTGCCTGGAGCGGACCTCCCCCAGCCTGAACGCCTTCACCACCAGCGGCCATTTCGCGATCAACGTGCTGGATGCCGATCAGCAGCCGCTTTCGGACCTGTTCGCGGACCCCGAGGCCGACCGGTTCGCCGGGCTTGCGGTCGAAGACGGGCTGGGCGGCGCGCCGCTGCTGCCGGGCTGTCTGGCGCGGTTCGAATGTGCGCTGCATGCGCTGCATGACGGCGGCGACCATGTGATTCTGGTCGGCGCCGTCCGGCGCTATGCCGAACGGCCGGGCAATCCGCTGCTCTATTTTTCAGGAGAGTATCGCCGGGTCGGCGGCTGATCCCGGTGAGCTTCCGTCATCGTCAGACTTGTCGAGGTACAGGCGAGCGCCGACATCCTTTCCAGGGACCACAGCGTCGAGGGGAGGAATGTCATGCCAGATCGTGACTCGGTCCTGGCGGCGCTGGTGGCCGATGGGCAGTCGCTGGTTCACGACCAGCTGCCCGATCTGATCGGGCTGGCCGAGACGGTGGCGACCGTTGCGCGCGACGATCCGCGCCACCCGGCGGGGCTGGTGGCGGCACTGATCCGGGTCAGGACCCTGCTGATCGAGCAACTGCGTACCGAGGCCGGAATCGTGCACCCGCTGATCCGCCTGGGCGGCAGCCCGATGCTGGCCGACATGATCCGGGGCATCCAGGCGGGCCAGGCGGATATCGAGCGGGAACTCGACCGGATGCTGTCGATGACCGACGGCCTGAAGCCGCCGCCGGACGTGACGCCGTCCTGGGCGGCGCTCTATGTGGCGATCGGCGTCATGGCCGACAGGATCCGCCGTCGCCATGCGCTGGCCCGCACCGACGTGTACGGGCCGCTGGTCGCTGAGGCTTAGCCGTCGCGGATCCGGGCTTAGCCTTTGCGGATCCGGGCCTAGCCCTCCCGGATCCACGTCTGGCTGCGGCCGAACAGCGACAGGCCGATGAAGCCGCGGACCTCCAGCGTGCTGCCGTCGGGCGAGAGCGTCATCTTCGCGTCGTAGATCTCGCCGTTCTTGGGGTCGAGGATTTCGCCGCCCTCGTAAGCCAGGCCGTCGCGGACCAGACCGGTCAGGATTTCCATGCCGACGATCTTCTGTCCGGCGCGGGTGTCGGTGCATTCATGGCAGACCGGATCCGGATCCTCGCCCGGCTCGCGGAAGAGTTTTTCGATCCGGCCGTACCAGCGGCCGTCCCGCTCAAAAATCCTGACCAGAGACCGTGGCTTGCCGGTTTCGTCGTCGATCGTCCGCCACAGCCCGGCGGCATCGGGATTGCCGTGGGCGGCCTGATCGTCGGCAGACTGGGCCAGGGCTGGGCGGCCGGCGGCAAGAGCCAGGGGCAGGGCGGCAAGCCCGGCCAGCAGCAGGCGTCGGTTCAGACGGGCGGAAGAGGGCATGGAACAAGGGCCTCCGATGGGGGATGGGCGGTCGGCACAGGCCATCATCCTATGATTGAACGGCGGCGGCAATCCTGACGGATCGGCAGGTTCCTGCCCGCTTGTGCATCCCCGGGGTTGCAAGCGTCATCAAAGCGCAGGCAGGCTGGCGCCATAACAGATACGGAAACGCCCGGGAGCCCGCCAGATGACCAGCCAGACCACACGCCTGCTTTTCGTTCGCCACGGCACCGCCACCCGCATGACCGAGGACCTGCGCGACCCGCCGCTGGCGCCGCGCGGCCGCGAGGAGGCGGCGGAGACCGCGGCGCATCTGGCGGCGCTGCTTGCAGGCCGGCGCCCCCGGCTGCTGGCGAGCCCGCTGGCCCGCACCACCGAGACCGCGACCATCATCGGTGCGGCGCTGGGGCTTGCGCCCGAACCCGCGCCCGCCTTTGCCGAGATCCCCTGGACCGACGGCCAGCCGGTCGTCTCCCGCGCGGCCGACATCAAGGACTGGCTGGGGCGCGGCTGGGGCGACATGCCGGCGGCACAGCGCGCCTGGGCGGCCGGCGTGGTAGAGGCGGCCCGGGGCCTGTCGGGGCTGGTGGTCGTGGTGTCGCATTTCGTGCCGATCAACGTGCTGGTCGGCCATGCCCGAGGCAGTGACCGGGTGCTGGAATTCCGCCCGCGCCCGGCCTCGGTCACCATCTTCACCGCCGGGGCCGACGGCCTGGCGGTCGAATCGCTGGGGGCCGAAGACGAGAGCCTGTTCGCCTGATCGGACCCGCCTGCGAAGGTCGGTTGCGCTGCTGCGCGTCGTGCGTGTGTATTTTACAACCACATTCGACCATTGAAGCGCACCCGGCTTCGCGCGATACTGCGCCCCAAGAAGCAATGAGAAACATGGCGCCGGCTCGACAGGGCAGGACCAGAAGACGCCATGCCGCCTGGAACACCGGAGAGCCAGAGCCCGATCAGCGGACCTGGCCGGCTGGGGCCGGCCGGGCCGGGGATCAGGGCCCGTGTGGAGGAGACGACGCCATGAGCGTGGCGCGCGGCACCGCAGGCGGTGTGTCCAGAGGCGGCGATGACGGGCGGATGCCCCGGTCGCTTGCCCTGATCGTGATTTCGGCAGGCTGCATCCTGGCCCTGTCCATGGGGGTCCGGCAGAGCCTGGGCCTTTATCTCACCCCCGTCAGCGAGGCGATCGGTACCGGGCGCGAAGCCTATGCGCTGTCGCTGGGGCTGATGAATCTGATGTGGGGCCTGTTTGCGCCGCTTGCCGGCGTGCTGGCCGACAAGCGCGGGCCGATGGCGGTGGGCCTGGCCGGCGGCGCGCTTTATGCCGTGGGTGTGGTCTGGCTCGCCTTTTCGGGCTCGGAACTCGAACTCGCCGGTGCCGGCATCCTGATCGGCATCGGGTTGAGCGGCGCGGGCTTCACCGTCATCCTGGGTGCGGTGGGGCGCGCGGCGCCCGAACGCTTCCGCGCTTCGGCGCTGGCGCTGGCCAGCCTGGGCTCGTCGCTTGGCCAGTTCGTGGCGCTGCCCTATGCCCATGGGCTGACCGATGCCGCCGGCTGGTGGTGGAGCCTGGTGATCCTGGGCATCACCTCGGCGCTGATGGTGCCGCTGGCGCTGGGGCTGATGGGGGCGTCGAAGGCCGGCGACCCGATCGTCTCGCGCCAGACCCTGGGCGAGGCGGTGCGCGAGGCCTTCAGCACCCCTGGCTTCTGGCTGCTGAATGCCGGCTTCTTCGTCTGCGGCTTTCACCTCGCCTTCATCAGCGTGCATCTGCCGGCCTATGCCGCGGATCGCGGGCTGGAGCCCTGGGTGGCGACCGCGGCACTCACCGCCGTGGGGCTGGGCAATATCTTCGGCACCTATGGCTTCGCCAAGCTGGGCACGGTGATCCAGAAAAAGGATGCGCTGGCGCTGCTTTACACCGTCCGGGCGTTCATCTTCCTGGGGTTCCTGCTGCTGCCGCTGTCGCCCACCCTGGTCATCACCATGTCCTTCCTGCTGGGCCTTACCTGGCTCGGCACCGTGCCGCTGACCAGCGGGCTGGTGGCGCATATGTTCGGGCCGGTCTATCTGTCCACCCTGTTCGGCCTGGTGTTCATGGGCCATCAGGTGGGCGGCTTCCTGGGCTCGTGGCTTGCCGGCCGGATCTTCGATATGGTCGGCTCTTACGATCCGGTCTGGTGGCTGTCGGTCGGGCTGGGCCTGATCTCGGCCCTGCTGCATATCCTGATCCGCGAACGGCCGGTCGAACGGCTGCGCGCGGCCGCCGCCACCGCCTGACGTCAACTCCGGAGGGGTTCTGCTTGCATCCTGCCGCACCCGTCGTCCCTGACCTTTCGGTCCTGCAGCCCCTTCCGCCGCAGATGCGGCTGGAGGGGCTGCGCGCCGAAATCGCCGCTGCCCGCATCGTCGATTGCGGGATGGTCCATGAACGGGTGCTGCGGGCGGCAGACGGGCAGACGCCGCTGCCCTCCGACCTGCCGAACGGGGTGGTGCGCGCGGGGCTCTGTCCGATGCCGGTGCGCCGCCAGCGCCTGGCCTGCAGCCATACCACCGCCCGGGTGCGGATGATCGAGGCGGTCCGCGCACTGCAGGATGTGGACGATCCCGCAGCCGCCACCCTTCAGGACCGTCTCGGCGAACTCGATGCCCGGATCGGGCGCATCGACCATGCCCGCGGCGATGCCGAACTGGCCCATGCGCTTGCCTGCCGCGATGGCGATGCGGCGACGCGGGATGATGCCGCGGCCCAGATCGCCCGGACCGGCCAGCAGTTCACCCGGGCGCTGGCGGAACTCGACGCACTCAGATCCGATCTGCTGGCCGCAATGGACCGTCAGCTGGCGAAGACCATTGCGGCGGGGGGCGTCAGCTCGCCGGAGATCAGCCCGTCGGTGTGACCGTTTCCGGCGCCATGCGCGGCGCCAGGGTGCAGAGATGCCAGGCGATCGGCGCCTGCCAGACGGCGGCATCGTCGCCGCGCGGCAGAACCCGGTCCAGCACGCCCGGCAGGGCGGCATCCAGCCTTGCCTGCAGGGCGGCCGGGGCGCGCAGCCTGGCCGCAGCGGCGGTTTCCGCCAGGGCGTCGAATTCGCGCCAATAGCCGGCGGCATCGCCGATCTCGGCGGTGGCGGCGCCATCCTCGATCGCGACCAGCTCCAGCCCGGCCGGGGCGGCAAGCGCCGCCAGCCCGTCCGGATCGATGTCGAAGGGGCCGGCCTCGCCCGCGGGGCGGGTGAGATCGGGCAGCACCTTGCCGAGCAGGGCGGCCCCGGTGCCGATCAGCCGGCAGCGGGCCGGCCTGTCCCAGAGCTGCACCAGAATATGGCCGCCGGGCGCCAGCAGCCCGGCCATCGCCGTCAGCACCCCTGCCGGATCGGGCAGGGTCCAGAGGCCGCGCAGGCAGGTGATCAGATCAACCACCCCCGGCTTCAGCGCCGGCCGGGCGGCATCGGCGACGAGCCCGGCGATGCCCGGCGCCCGGATGGCCGCCAGGGGGCCGGCCGCGATGTCGCTGGCGATCACCAGGCGACCTGGATTCGTCGAGGCCGGATGTGCAGGGGCCGGCTGCGCCAGGGCGCGTGCGAGCGCCCCCTGGCCCGCCCCCAGATCCATCACCACCCCGTCGGCCCCGGCCAGACGATCGGCCACCGCCGCCATGTGGTCGAGCAGCGCGCCTGCCGCCTTTGGCCGGACGGAGCCGCCATCCTCCAGCAGGGCCCGATCCTCCAGCAGAGCATGAACGCCGTCCCAGTGGGCACGGCTGCCATAGGTGGCGGGGCTGGCAGGAGAGGGGGCGGTCATCGGATCAACTCCAGCATCATGCCGCCCAGCCACCACGCCATGCCGACCCAGATCCCCGCCCAGCCGAGGATGGTGCCGACGGCGACGGCCAGCAGCAGCGGCCCGCGTCCGGCGGGCAGCGATGCCGGCAGGGCGGGGGCCGGCAGCCCGACCGCCCGGCGCAGATGATCGAAGGCCCGGCGGCGCAGATTGGGCAGGCGCAGCACCTCGACCAGCATCAGATAGCCGTCGCCGTTCAGCACCGGCAGCAGGGTGACGGTGGCGCCAAACAGCCCGGCCGCAGCCAGGATCACGCCGCCCGAATGCAGCGGGCTGCCCATGGGGGCGGCCATCATCGCCGCCAGCCCCAGCCCGGCCAGGGCCTGGCTGGCGAAGGGGCCGGCCAGGATCGCGACCATGCGCGGCCCCATGGCCAGCGCCTCCCAGTCGCGCCGGTCGGGGCGGGTCCAGGCGAAGGGCATCAGGAAATAGATCGCGAACCCGGTCTCGCGCACCTTAACGCCAAGCGCCCTGCAGGCAAGTGCATGGCCGCCTTCGTGCAGGAAGCCGCTGGCCAGCGTCACGAGATAGAGCAGCGGCAGCATCCAGCCGGTCAGTGTGGCCGAAGCCTCGTCAAGGAAGCGCCCGCCCATCACGACCAGCAGCACCGGGGTTGCCAGGGCGGCCAGGGTCACGGCCCCCAGCAACCCCATCCGCACCGCGCCTGGCCAGGCCAGCAGCCGGTCGAGCAGCGGTTCGGGATGGACCACACCCAGCCGCTGGATGACCAGATGGTGGAGCAGGGCGAAATCGAAGCCGGTGAACGGGTCGCGGGCGCGGTTGCCGCGGCCGTCGATCTCCAGCAGGCCAAGCCCCAGAAGCTTGGTTTCGAACCGCATCAGCTTGGCCGCATCGGCGCGAATGCCGCGCGCCGCCAGCCGGGCGGACAGGGTGTCGAAACTCGACTGCCCGTCGAAGACCCGGGCGACTTCGAATTCGGCCGGGCCCAGAACCCAATGGCCATCGCCCGCGGGATCGGTGATTTCGATCCGCCGGCCGCGGGCCGGATCGGTGATCTCGGCATGTTCAAACCGGGCGGGAAAGCAGCCGCGGGCGATCGCGGCGCCGGCGCTCTCAGCGGCCGTGGTGTCGATCTCAGGCGCGGTCAGCGTCGTCATGCCGGGTCTTTCGTGGGGGCTGCCGGGCGAAGCCGGGTGCTGAGGCGGAATTCTGCCGTCACCCGGCCTTCCGGGCCGGCATCGAGCCAGAGGTCGTCCGGGCCCGGCGACATTTCAGCCAGATCGATCGGCTCGTCGCGGTCGAACAGCCGGGCGAGCATTTCCGCCCCCTGGGGGGCATCAAGCAGGATGCAGACCGGTTTGGGCTCGCCGGGCGCCTTGGCGAAGATCGCCGGCGGCAGGCCCAGATCCCGCGCCCAGCGGCGCATGGCCCGGAAGGCCTCGGCATCCTCTGCCGGCTTGCCGCCGGGGCGAGGGTCACCGGCTCTGATCCGCCAGCTTCGCCGCTTGACCACCAGCCGGCCCAGCACCAGCCGCGGCGCCAGATGCCGCCCGGTCACCGCAGAGGCCAGCGTGAACATCGCCCGGTGCAGGGCCGTGCGGGTAAGGGTGCCCAGGTCGTCATCCTGTCCGCAGCGGCTTTGGACGCGCAGCGTGCCGTCGGCCGCGCGCCGGACCCGGACCTCCGCCGCCCGGATGCGCCGGCGCGGGCCGGTCGCGGCATCGCCGGGCAGGGCGATGTCGATGAAGCCGGGGTGTTCGGGCCAGTCGATATGCGACCGCTGGTAATGCCGGCCGTCATCGGCCAGGCCCAGCCGCGCCGGCCCGGCGGCATCCGCCAGCGCCCAGCCGGCCGCCAGATCGGCCGCCCGGTCCGGATCGGGGCAGAAGGGCATGGCCACCGGCTGCACGGCGGTGGCGACCGCCGGGTGCACCTCGCCGATCACCAGCCGCCAGTCGCCGCGGATGATCGCCGCAGGGCTTGCCGCCGCGATCATCAGATCGGGTGAGGCGATGTCGAGACCGAGGGTGACCGGCCGGGGTGCCTGCGGCAGCAGGCGGCGGACGGCGCCCTCCACCGCATCACCGACATGTGCGATATCGGCCGGGGTGAGGGCGATTTCATCGACGGTGGCATCAGTGGCCAACCGGTCCCAGGCCTCGCGCAGCACCGGCTCGATCACCGCCACCGCGGCGGTCGCGAGATCGGCCGAGGGGGTGGCGGCCAGCAGCCGGACCAGATCGACCGTTCCCCCGGCATCGGCGGCACCGTCATGCACCAGCCGGTCGAAGGCCTGTGCCTGACCATCGGCGATCAGCATGGCCGCGGCCGTCGCCACCCGCCGGTACAGGTTCAGCACCGGGGCCAGATCCGGTTCGGCGGCCTTGAGGAACGGCCCGCCCAGAACGACAGTGCCGGCCCGGGCGCAATCTTCGTAGACCGGCTGACGGCCGACATACATCCGGCCATGGTCGCGCTCGCGGTCGGCGCCGGCGGCGGCCAGCAGGGCGTGCAGCCGGTCCAGGATCGCCAGCCGGTCGCGTGGCCACCCGGCCGCGGCGGCGAAATCGCGGGCGCCGGCCTCGATCGCGGCGATGCGATCCAGCCAGAGGCCGGCGGCCGGTGTGCCGATCCGCCCCAGAAGCCCGGCCAGATGATCGAGCGGCCGGCGGCTGCCGGGCGCGGGCGTCAGCGCCGGCAGCAGCACCCGCCGGCCGACCAGTATGTCGATGGCGGCGGCCGCGTCCCCGGTCGCTGCGGCGGCGGCAAGCTCGGCGGGCCGCGCCGGCCCCAGCCGCATGGCCGCGCGCACCACCGCGGCGACCCGGGCGGGCAGGGGGGTGCTGCGATCGACCGGCAGGCGCAGCCGGCCCGCATCATCCAGCGTGCAACCGGGGTTGAGGATCAGCGGCAGCTGCCCGGCCAGCGCCGGATCGGCGGCCACCGCTTCGGCCAGGGCCTCGGCCACCCAGTGTTCGATCACCGTGATCCGGTCGCCGATGACCCGGTCCGGATCGCCGGTCACCTGCAGCGCGGTTTCGGATCGGGGATCGATCCGCCCCCAGGCGACGGGGCCGAAAAAGCTCGCGGTGTCGTTCTTGGCCGCGAAGCGCTGCAGATAGCTCCAGGCCAGACGCAGCTTCTGGCGGGCGCGCTTGCGCGGCTGATCCAGGTTTTCGGCCGCAAGTTCGGCGATGCGCGCCGGCGCGTCGCGGTTGGACAGAAACAGCGCCTCTTCCGCCATGGCATCGCCGAGCGCCGCAACCAGCCGGCGCCGGGCATCGGCCGCGGCAGGGGCGAAGGCGGCGGCGCGGGTATCGGGCGTGACGGCCGGATCATCGATCATGGCCAGAATGTCCGCGTCCAGACAGGCGCGCCGCAACCGGGCGAAGCCGAAACCGGCGCCGCGCATCCAGAACAGCGGAAACCAGTCGATGGCGGGCAGGTCGCCAGCGGATGCCCGGCCTGTGGTGGAGACCTGGTCTGTGGTGGCGGCCTGATCTGCGGTGGCGAGACGGGTGGCGGATGGGGCCGGGCGGGTCGCGACCGTCATGCCCCCACCACCGCGCCGCGTTCGGCCAGCTTGCCCAGTAGGGCCGCATCCTGCGGGCCGGCACCGCCCAGCCGCCGGGTGAGTGCCGCGGGGCTGAGCGGTCCTTCTTCCAGGGCCGCCAGCATCAGGGCCCCCCGCGGCGGCAGGGCCGAGACCTTGGGCGCGGCGGCCAGATCGGGCATGGCCACCAGATAGGCGGCCGGCCGCGCCGGCAGATCCTCGCGGCCCAGCGCCGCAGAATTGCGCAGCCAGGGGGCCAGATCATGGCTGGTGGTGACGGCCACCGCGCGGCCGGTGAGGCCGACATGCCCTGCGGGCACCGCCGGTTGCGGCGGCGCATCGGCAAGCCGCATCAGCAGCCCGGCCGTGGCGCGGTCGAGCGCGATCAGGTCGCGCAGCCCCGCCGGGGCCCCGGTCGCGGGATCGGCGGCCAGATGGTCCAGGATCCGGGCGCAATAGCCCACGACGAAGGGGCCGTCATCCTGCCAGCGATCGGCTTCGAGGAAGCCTTCGGCCAGCTCGCGCAGGTCCAGCCCCTTGCCCTTCAGCGCCCGCATGGTCAATGGGGCCGCCGTTTCCAGCGCGTTCTGCACCGATCCGGTCATGCGGAAGCGGTAGTTCAGAATGAACATGCGCGTCGGCTTGGGTGTCGCGGCATAGGCACGTACCGTGGCCACGCCGTCATCGTCCAGGCCGAAGCGGCGGCCCAGCGTCTGATCGTCGATCGCGGGATCGAACATCGCCTCGGCCAGCGGCGCTTCGCGCAGGATCCGCCGCCAGGTGGCATAGACCGTGGCGGCGGGCAGCCCGGCACCGGGGATGGGGGCGGCGGGCGGGGGCATGGCGGTCATCACGCGATCTCCCGAACCGGCGGCACCACGCCATGGCGGTGTGCTGCCGCATCCCAGGCCGCCTTGGCGCGGGCCAGATCGGCGGCGATCATCGCCTCGTCTTCCGCCCCGCCCAGCTCGCGGGTCTGGGGGTGATGGGCGCGGCCCTGGAATTCCAGGATCACCGCCGAGGGCAGGGCCCGGGACAGCACCTGATCGAGCATCGCCCAGACCGGTTCGGGCACCGTGCTGTCATGCCAGTCGTGATAGAGCCCGTCATACCAGGATCCGCCGGCCAGATGGATGCAGACCACCCGGTCGAGCGGGATGGTCGCCAGATAGTCGGCGGCGTCGTAGCCGGCCAGATTGACTGAATTGGTATAGACGTTGTGCAGGTCGAGATGCAGCCAGGTGCCGGCGCGATCGACCAGCCGGGCCATGAATTCGGCCTCGCGCATCGCAGCCCCCGGGGTCGGCATGTAATAGGCCGCGTTCTCATGCGCCAGCGGCATGCCGTAGATGTCCTGCAGCCGCCGTGCCCGGTCGGCGACCCGGACGAGTTCGGGCGAGGAGAACTGCACCGGGCTGGACCAGATGTCGAGCCAGGACCCGTCGCCATAAAAGCAGTGATCGCCGACCCAGGGGCTGTTGATCGCCTTGGCCAGCGCCACATGGCGGCGCACGGCCGGCGTGTCTTCCAGCCGGCCGAAGCCGAATTCGCAACCGTAATTGGAATGGGCGAGCAGCGGCTTCGCGGCACCCAGCGCCTGCATGCGCCGCTCCTGCCCCGGGCGGAAGATCCAGGGGCTGTCGAGCGGCCCCATGATCGCGTCCAGCAGGATCTCGAACAGGTCGACCGGCTGGGTTTCGAACGGAAACCAGTCGAGGATTTCGGGATTGTACTGCAGGCCGACGCCGAGCGGTGCGGGCTTGTCCATCGGGGAGTCCTTAAGGGTTGATCCCGGGCAGGTTGATCCTGGGGAGGCCTGGCTGCGCTGCAGCGTCAGCCCGCCACGATGGGAATGAGAGAGGCGACCAGCAGGATCGCCATGACGGTGTTGAAGATCCTGACCGCCCGCCTCGTCGCAAGCAGCCGGCGGACCGCGACGCCGAAGCCGGTCCAGATCACCGCGGCCGGCACGCAGACCAGAAAGAAGATCAGCGCGATGATCACCGCCTGAACGGTGGGGTTGTTGGCCGCCGCGCCATAGGCCCCCATGGTCGCGACCGCCATGGTCCAGACCTTGGGGTTGACCCATTGCAGCAGGGCCGCCTGCAACGCGCCCACCGGCCGGCCCTCGGCCTGTTTCAGGTTCTGGTCCAGCCCCTTGGGCTCGGCGCTCGCGATCTTCCAGGCGAGCCAGAGCATGTAGGCGACGCCGATCACCTCGATCGCGATCCGGGTTGCGGGCACGGTTTCAAGAATGGCGCCAAGACCCAGCCCCACCGCCAGGATCAGAAGGGGGGCCCCGAAGCAGATGCCGGCCATCGCCGGCAGGCTGCGCCGGAAGCCGAAGCTGGCGCCCGAAGTGGTGAGCAGCACGGTGTTGGGGCCGGGTGACAGCAGGGCCACGATCGCGAAGGTCACGACCGGCCAGACGAAGTCGAGCGAGGGTGGTTCGATGGGCGGCACGGGGGCGGCTCCGGCGCGGGTTGGATGGATAACCCGAGGTTGATCCATCCGAACCCGGAGTGCAATACGGGCGATGCGATGCCTCAGCTGCCGGTCGCTTCGGCGACGATGCCGATCTTCACCAGCTTGGAGAGCACCGGCGCCAGCCCGGCGCCGGCCGCGGTGTCGCGCCGCGCCGCCTCGATCAGCCCGGCCATGCGGCCGCTGATCCGGTAGGAGATCGGCACCAGAACCCCCTGATGGCCGGCCTTCTGGGTGAAGGCGACGTAACTGTCCGTTTCGTCCATATCCATGATGTCGATGTCGCCGCGACCATGGGCCCCCATGATGAAGCCCGGAATGTCGAAGCGGCTGTGCATCAGCTCCACACGGATGGCGAGTTCACCCGCCCCGCCGCCGGCCGACAGCGCCGGCAGCGGTGTTTCGGCAAGCCCGCCCACGGCGACGCGGCCCATGGTCACCTCGTAGCGGAACAGGTCGTGCAGCCGGTCGCGGATCGACGGATCGGTGATGCCGGCATCGGGCAGAAGCCGGGTCTGGATGAACTGCTCGAAGGGTTTCGACAGGTCGATCGCCCGCCAGCGGCCCTCCGGCCGGTTGCCGGCATAGATGCTGCCCAGGATCCGGTCGCGGCCCGCCCAGTCGACGAAGCGGCGGATCAGGTCGCTGAAGCCGTCGACGCCCAGCTGATCCTTCATGGCCAGCAGGCATTTGATGGTGGTGCCGTGGAAGTGGTAGAGGTCGGCCACCGCGAAGCCGAAGGTCTCCACCCAGGCCATCTGGTCGAGATTGAGCCATTTGGTCTCGTAGACCATGTGGTTCGGCTCTCGCATATAGCGGATCTCGTGCTCCTGGGCCTGCCGCTCGAATTCCGAGCCGGGCAGGATCGAGAGCCGGAAGGCCTGGATGCGGTGCGGGCTCAGCGAGTAGCAGAAATCCACCGTCTGCATGAATTGCGGGATGCCGTCGCCCGGCAGGCCGTAGATGCAATCGATGATCGCCGAGGATTTCAGCTTGTCCGACAGCCGGTTCCAGGCGCGGCGGAAGCGGTCTTCGGTGAAGGGGCGGCGCATCAGCTTCGCCGCTTCCTGGCTGGCGCTCTGCAGGCCGAACTCGAAGGTGACCAGCGGGTTCAGCCGCACCAGCTCGTCCATCACCCGGGCCAGGTTGTCGTCGATGATCTCGAGCTTCAGCTCCAGCAGCAGGCTGAAGGGCTGAACCCGGCCGTCGCGCAGATGCTCGACCAGGATTTCCAGGATCCGGGCCGCGCGTTCCTTGCGCATGTTGAAGGTGCCGTCGCAGAACATGATGTGCGACGGATGATGCGAGAGGATGTTGTGAAGCTCTGCCTCCACCCGCTCCATCTCGTATTCGCGCACGCCCTTGCTCTCGCCCCAGATGCAGAAGGAACAGCGATAGGGGCAGCCGCGCGAGGCTTCGTAGAGGAAGGCGCCGCCATGGGGCAGCTCGATCCCGCCCAGATAGGGCGAGGGGATGTCGTTGATGTCTTCGATCAGCGCGGCCTCGGCGGTCTCGTGATAGGCCGTGCCTGCGGGCACGCGGCCGCTGCCGTCGAAGATCAGGAAGTCGTCGGTGTTCCCGTCGGGCGCCATATAGGCGATGCCGCCCACGGTCGAGAGCTTCGGACTGCCGTCGAGGAAGGAATTCAGCAGGTCGCGGAAGGTGACCTCGGCCTCGTTGCAGACGCAGATATCGGCGCAGCGCTCGCGATCGAACACGAAGGGCACATAGGATCCGCGGATCTGCTGGCCGCCGAAGATCACCACCGTCTGCGGCCACAGCTCCTTGATCGCCTTGGCGGCGCGCAGCACGAATTTGATGTTCCAGATGTAGCAGGAGAAGCCGACCACGTCGAAATTGTGGGTCTCCTGCCATTTCAGCAGGAAGAACAGCTGCGCCTCTTCATCCATCAGGGATTTGGGCGTGGCGGCACAGTGTTCGACGAAGGTGACACGCTCGGCGATCGCGGGCGTGCGCCGGGCATAGGTCACCAGGTTCCACAGCGCGAGCGAGGTGTCGGCTTCCCAGTTATAGGCGACGAGACCGACGCGGAGGGTCGGCTTCGCGCCGAAGCTCGCAGAGGCCGCGGTGGCGGTGCGGGCGATCATGGTATCGGGCATGTCCATCCCCTGATGATCCGGAGACAAAAGGTCCGGATCCTGGCTCATTCGGAAATGGCCGGTCATGCGACGGGGCGGCAGCGACGCGGAATTTTACACCGGGGTCACGGGGGTGCACCGGCCGGTCGGCGGACATAACGAGAACGCTTCGTGCCTGTGCGAGATGCGCAAGGGCACGGCCGGATCCTGTCGTCGTCATGTCGGAGCGGGCCGGTGTCCGGCCGGGACGGATCGCGGAGCAGCGGGGGCGGCGTCGCGCGGGCCGTGTCGGCCGGTCAGGCGAAAACCTTGCTTTCGATGATCTCGACGTCTTCGAGATCGAAATCTTCAAGAGCGTCGGCTTCAAGAGCGTCGGCTTCAAGAGCGTCGGCTTCGACGGTATCGGTACCGTCGGCTGCCGCGGTATCGGTTGCCGCCGTGGTGTCGGTGGTGCCTTCGGCCTCGGTGGCGGCCGGCTCCAGCTCGTCGGTGGCGGTGGCGTCCCTCTCGGTCATTTTCGTCTCCTCCTCGTGTTCCGGTGAAACCTGTCGTCGCAGGTGGGCTGCCTCGTCGTCGCGGGCCGCTCTGTTCTGGAGTGCGTAATCTTTGAATTCTGGCGCCGAAGGCCCCGATACGTCAACCTTTCTAACCATTGAGTATCATGAAACTCCCCGAATGGTGGAGTTATCTGCGCGCCTGGGGATGAGTATCCGATCTCATCCGCTCCACTTGGGATCTGTCATGAAACGGTTACCGGCGACGGCTAGTGTGCCGGCCGTTCCGGGGATATCGCAGGTCCCGGCCCGTTTCAGGAGCAGACCCATGGTCGACCAGGACATCTTCATCGACGGTTTCGGCACCATCCGCCTGGCCGGCGGCGTCGTACGCATCGAGCTTGCGCGTGCGGTGTTCGACGATGCCGACGCCGACGGCCGGCCGAAACTGGCGCCCAACGGCATGCTGATCATGCCGGTGGAAGCGTTCCTGCGGGCGGAACGCCAGTTCGCCGGCGTCGCCCAGCGCCTGGTGCAGGCGGGTATCGCCGCCGGCGATCGCAAGCTGGCCGAGACGGCGGCTGCCGCTGCGGCCCCCGGCACCGCGCAGGGGTAACCGCCACCGCCTGATGTTCGCCGGCGGGCACGGATTTAACGGTCCTGTCCCGAAGCTGCAACTTTCCTTGGGCATCTTCCACACCTGGGCGCCGCGCAGGGCTTCAGACGAAAGCATGCGCGGCGTCGCACCTGTCCAGAATTTCCCGACAGAAACGGACCCGGTGACGGCGATCCCCCGCACCGGTCCGCAAGCCGGAGATACGGTTCATGCAGCTCCAGATCCTGCACGCCTCTGACCTTGAGGGTGGCGTCGATGCCATCGGTCGTGCCGCGAATTTTGCGGCGCTGGTCGATGCCTTCGAAGACGACTACGCCTATTCGATCACCTTGTCCGCCGGCGACAACTATCTGTCGGGCCCGTTCTTCAACGCGGCCGCCGACCCGTCCTTCGGCGCAAGCGGCGTGCTGGATCAGGTCTATAACGACCTTTACGACCTGGCGGATGGCGAGGGCTATGCCGGTCTCGGCGCCGGCGCCGGCCGGGTCGACATCTCGATCATGAACGTGATCGGCTTCGACGCTTCGGCCTTCGGCAATCACGAGTTTGACCTCGGCACCGGCACGGTCGGTGGTCTGCTGACCCCGAATTTCGGTGCGGCCGACGGCGTCGCCGATGACGGCTGGGTCGGCACCCAGTTCCCCTATCTCTCGGCCAATCTGGACTTCTCGGGCGATTCGAGCCTGCGGGGCCTCTATACCGGCGAGATCCTGACCTCGGATGCCTTCGCGACGGGCCCCGAGCAGTCGGCGACCTCGACCACCGCGCCCAAGATCGCGCCGGCGACCCTGATCGAGGTCACCGACCCCGAGACCGGCATCGTCGAGACCGTCGGTGTGGTCGGCGCCACCACCCCGGTTCTCGGCACCATTTCCTCGCCGGGCGGTGTCGACACCATCGGCACCGATCAGAACGACATGGCGGCGCTGGCCAGGGTGCTGCAGCCGGTCATCGACGAGGTGATCGCCCAGGGCGTGAACAAGGTCGTTCTCGTCAGCCATCTGCAGCAGATCGCGCTGGAGCAGGAGCTGGTGAAGCTGCTGCACGGCGTCGACGTGGTCATCGCCGGCGGTTCCGACACCATCCTCGCCAATGAGGACGACGTGCTGAACCCGGGCGACGAGGCGGTTGCCGGCTACCCGATCGTCACCACCAATGCCGATGGCGATACCGCGGTCGTGGTGTCGACCGACGGCGAGTATTCCTATCTGGGCCGCCTGATCGTCGAGTTCGACGACGAGGGCAAGGTGATCGCAGAGAGCGTGACCAACCCGGATAACGGCCCGGTCGCGAGCACCGAAGAGAATGTCGCCGCCGCCTGGGACGGCGATCTGGATGCCGCCTTCGCCGAAGGCACCAAGGGCGATCTGGTCGACGATCTGGTCGACGCAGTCGAGGCCGTGGTGGTCGAGAAGGACGGCAACATCCTCGGCCAGACCGACGTCTATCTCGACGGCGATCGCGCCGATGTCCGCACCCAGGAAACCAATCTGGGCAATCTCTCGGCCGATGCCAATCTGGCGGCGGCGCGTGAGGTGGACGACACCGTGATGGTCTCGATCAAGAATGGCGGCGGCATCCGCGCCGGCATCGGCGAGGTCGTGGTCGACGATGCGACCGGCCAGGTGTCCGCCCTGCCGCCCCAGGCCAACCCGGTGGCCGGCAAGGACGCGGGCGACATCTCGCAGCTCGACATCGAGAATGCGCTGCGCTTCAACAACACGCTGTCGATGCAGACCCTGACCGCCGCCCAGCTGAAGGCGGTGATGGAACATGCGGTCGCCGCCAGCGGCAACGGCGCTACCCCGGGCCAGTTCGCCCAGGTCGGCGGCATGACCTTCGCCTTCAATCCCGAGCGCGCCGCCGGCGACCGCATCGAGACGCTGCAGATCGTCAACGAGGCGGGCGAGGTGGTCGACACCATCGTCTCGGGCGGTGAGGTGCAGGGCGATGCCTCGCGGCCGATCCGGGTCGTGACGCTGGGCTTCATGCAGGAAGGCGGCGACGGCTATCCCTTCGCGGAATTCGCCGAGGCCGATCCCGATTTCGCCAATGTCGTGGCGCTGGACGAGAACAACGTCGCGGCCGGTGATGCGAGCTTCGCGGCCCCGGGCAGCGAGCAGGATGCGCTCGCCGAATACCTGCTCGACGAGCACAATGTCGACAATGGCGGCACCGCCTTCGGCGAGGCCGAGACGCCGGTTTCGGACGATACCCGCATCGTCGATCTTGCGGTGCAGACCGATATCGAGAGCCGCCCGGTCGCGGCCGATCGCAGCATCACCGTCTCGGGCGACGACGTCGCCGAGGGATCGGTGATCGCGCATAATGTCTGGACCACCAGCAGCGCCGACACCACCGCCGGTGCCTCGGAAATCGTCGCCTATGACAAGGCCAGCAACCGTGTCTTCGCGGTCGGCCCGAACGGTGTCGACATCATCGACGCGGCGACCGGCACGGTTCTGGGCGGCGTTGATCTCTCGGCACTCGGCGGCGCCAATTCGGTCTCGGTCAAGAACGGGATGGTCGCGGTCGCGGTCGGCGCCGAAGACAAGACCCAGCCCGGCACCGTGGTGGTGATGGATACCGACGGCGCCGAGATCGGCCGCTACACGGTCGGTTCGCTGCCCGACATGGTGACCTTCACCCCCGACGGCACCCGGATCCTGGTCGCCAACGAGGGCGAGCCCGAGGACTACACCGTCGGTGATCCGGAAGGCTCGATCAGCGTGATCGACCTGGCCTCGGGCACCGTCCAGACTGCCGGCTTCACCCAGTTCAACGACCAGATCGACGCGCTGCGCGATGCCGGCGTGCGGATCTTCGGCCCGGGCTCGACGGTTGCCCAGGATCTGGAGCCGGAATACATCGCGGTCGCGCCCGATGGCCAGACCGCCTATGTCACCCTGCAGGAAAACAACGCGATCGCCATCGTCGACCTGTCGGGCGATGCGCCGGTCGTGACCGAGATCGTGCCGCTCGGCTACAAGGACCATTCGCTGGCCGGCAACGAGTTCGACGCCTCGGATCGTGACGACGGCATCAACATCGCCAACCACCCGGTCTTCGGCATGTATATGCCGGATTCGATCGCGTCCTATGCCGGCACCGATGGCAGCACCTATCTGGTCATCGCCAACGAGGGCGATGCCCGCGAATGGGGCGATTATGCCGAGGAAGAGCGGGTCAAGGACCTGGATCTCGACCCGACCGCCTTCCCGAACGCCGACGAACTGCAGGCCGATGACAATCTGGGCCGGCTGACCGTCACCAAAGAGCTGGGCGACACCGACGGCGATGGCGATTACGACGCCCTCTATGCCTATGGTGCGCGGTCCTTCTCGATCCTGAACGACAAGGGCGAGATGGTCTTCGACAGCGGCGCCTCGATCGAGAAGATCATCGCCGCCCGCTATCCGGAACTCTGGGACGACGGCCGTTCGGACAACAAGGGCCCCGAGCCCGAGGGTGTCACCGTCGGCCACTACGGCGCCAGCACGCTGGCCTTCATCGGCCTTGAGCGTTCGAGCGCGGTGATGGTGTTCGACATCACCGACCCCGAGAACGTCACCTTCCTCGACATGATCCGCAGCGACGGCGATGTCAGCCCCGAAGGCGTGCTCTACATCGCGGCAGCTGACTCGGCTGACGGCGTCGCCAAGCTGATCGTCGCCAACGAGGTGAGCGGCACCACCAGCCTCTACAACATCGCAGCCCCGCTGGCCGTCGACCTGAACGGCGACCTGCCGGTGTTCTCGGCCGGCGAAGGCCCCGAGAAGGGCACGGTGGAGATCGACGAGAACGGCCGCTACAGCTATCAGGCCGATGCGGCGGTGCTGGGCGCGCTCGATCCGGGTGAGGTCACCACCGACAGCTTCGAGATCGTGGCGACCGACGAGGCCGGCAACACCGACAGCTCGACCGTCACCGTCGAGATCGTCGGTGCGGCCGAAGGCGGCGCGGGTGACGACCGCTTCCAGGCGGTCGAGGGCGGCGACGCCCATATGGCGGGTGCGGCCGGTGACGACATCATCGTCGGCGTCGGCGGCGACGACATGATCTCGACCGGCAGCGGTGCCGACATCGCGATCGGCGGCGCAGGCCGCGACACCGTGATGCTCGACCTCGACCCCTCCGAGATCGGGATCACCACGATGAACGCCTTCGACATCTCGCTCTATAACCGCCTGCTGGCGGCGGGCGATGCGGCCTTCGACGCCGACGCCCCGGCCTATGTGATCACCGATCTGGAGACCGGCGCGCAGACCCGGGTCCAGGCCGATGTCATCGCCTTCGGCGATCGCGCCTTCACCGTGGAAGACGGCGTGCTGACCCTGTCGGCTTCGAATGACGAGATCGATTTCGGCAGCCGCGCCGACAAGGTCGCGGGCGGTGCCGGTGACGACGTGCTCGACGGCGGTGCCGGCGACGACGTGATCGCAGGCGGTGCCGGCAACGACACCGTGCTGGGCGGCGCGGGCGACGACCAGCTCTATGACGATGCCGGCGAGGACAACCTCGCGGGTGGTTCGGGCGACGACATCATCGCCGCCGGCCATCAGGCCGGTGAGACGGTGGTGATGTTCGGCGGTTCGGGCGCCGACGTCTTCGGCCTCTCGGCCGGTGAGGACGAGGGCATCGATGTCGAGGGCATCATCGCCGACTTCTCGACCATCGAAGGCGACATGATCGACCTGTCGGGCCTGCGTGGTGCCGATGGTGCGGTGCTGACGCTGGACGACGTGGTCGGCATGGCCGAGACGGTCGACGGCAATGCGGTCATCGCGCTCGATGGTCTGACCACCACCGGTGGCGAGGCGGTTGCAGGCTCGCTGACGATCGCGGGCTTCGATGCAGCGGATCTGGACGCAGGCATGTTCGTCTTCTCGAACGGCGCCTTCGACGAGGATCTGGTCGCCGCGGCGGCGGCGGCGTGAGCGGGGGGCACGAGATGACCTTCGCCACGATCCCGTCTCTCGCGGATCTGGGCCTGGACGACGGCACCGGGGAGCTTCGGCTTCCCGGTGCCGCACCCCTGTCCGGGGCCGGCTTCCTGAACGCCACCGCACCGGTCGCCGATGCGGCGGCCCATGGCGCATTGCGTCGCCAGCTGCGCCGGCGGCTGATGCGCTTCATCGAAAACCGCGGCATGGGCCTGGGCGGTGTGGCGCTCGCCGCCCTGGCGCTCGCCGCCTGCTCGTCGGACAATGACGGCCCGCTGCCCTCGGCCGGCGCCACCGAGGCCCGGCTGGTCAAGGACCAGATCGCCGGTGCCGAGGCCTTCCTCGATGCCGACGGGGACCGCATCCGCGACGAGGGTGAGAAGGGCGACGTCTCCGATGCCGATGGCCGGGTGAAGATCGACGGCCGCGACGGCCAGATCGTCACCGAGGGCGGCATCGATACCACCACCGGCGCGGTGATGGGCCGGCTGATGGCACCGGAAGGCGCCGAGGTCGTCACACCCCTGACCACGCTGCTGGTAGAGACCGGCGATGCCGCGGAACTGCTGAAGGCGCTGGGCCTGCCCGAGGGCACGAACCTTGCGACCTTCGATCCGCTGGCGGCGCTGGGCGGGGCCGAAGACGCCCTTGCCCGCGATGTACTCGCCCAGGGCCACATGGTCTATGCAACCCTCGCCGCGCTCCAGGCGATCCAGGACGGCGTCACCGACATGGCGGCCGCCGATCGGGCGCTCGACCTGCTGGGCGCCGAGATCGAGACCGGCGACCCGATCGACCTCACCGACACCGCCTTGATCGGCGATCTGCTGGCCGGTGCCGCCGGAACCGATGCCGACACCGCCGACATCGCCCGTCTGGCCGATGCGCTGGCCGCGGTCAACGACCGGCTGGCGAGCGAGATGGCGGCCGATCCGCTGTCCGCCAGCGCACGGGCGACGGCGCTGCTGGCCGAATATGTGCTGCCCGAGGAAATCGCGGCGCTTGCCGGCGACACGGCGGATGCGTCGGCACTCGACCGGCTGGCGGCGCGCTATGGCGACGGGCTCGACGATCTGATCATCCGCCTCGCCGATGTGCTGCCGGATGTCGCCGATCCGGATGCGCAGCTGGTGGCCGGCGCCGATCTCTATGTGGTGGCGCGCGGCGAGAGCCTGGTGGTCGAGGCGGCCGATGACGACCATCCGCTTGCCAACGACATCACGCTGGATGCCGCGGGTGGCGCGCTCAAACTGGTCTCGGTCGGTGTGCCCGAGAGCATGGCGGGCGAGCTGGTCGTGACCCTCGACCCCGAGACCGGCGCGATCACCATCACCCCCGCGCTCGATTTCCACGGCACCGCCGCCTTCACCTATGTGGTCGAGGATGCCGCCGGCCATCAGGCCGAGGGCCTGGTGCTGGTCGACGTGCCGGCCTGGCGGGCGACCGATGGTGACGATCTGCTGCTCGGTACCGACGGGGCCGAGACCATCGACGGCGGCGCCGGTGCCGACCTCATCCTGCCCGGTGCCGGCGACGACACCGTCTTCGGCGGGGCCGGTGCCGATCTGATCGTGGGTGAGGCCGGCGCCGACCGGCTGGCGGGCGGTTCCGGCGCCGACCGGATCGTCGCCGCCCATCAGGCCGGCGAGGCGGTGGACCTGTTCGGCGGGTCCGGGGCCGACCGGTTCATCATCGCCCCGCGCGAGGCGGACGGCGCGCTCGATCTGGACGTCACCATCGCCGATTTCTCGCGGATCGAGGGCGACCTGATCGACCTCGGTGATCTGCGCGGTGCCGATGGTGCCCTGCTGACCATCGAGGACGTGCTGGGCCGCGCCCAGACGGTGGACGGCAATGCGGTGATCGATCTGGATGGGCTGACCGGGACCGGCGGCGGTGCCGTCACCGGCCATCTGACCCTGGCCGGCATCGATGCCGGCAATCTCGGCGCCGGGGATTTCGTCTTCGATGCAGCGCCCGCCTGGCGCGACGATCTGGACGATGCCCTCGGCACCCCGGCTGCCGCCTGACCCTGGCGCCTGACCCTGTCGCCTGACCCAGGCGCCTGACCCTGGCGCCTGACAAACCTTCCACCGGAGTGCCCCGGCACTGTTTCCCCTCACCCCGAACCATCCCCGCCGCCGCAGCCCGGCCGGCGCCACCCTGAGGCGGGTGGTGCTGGCCGGCGCCGCGGCGGCGGCGGTCTTCACCTTCGATGCGGGTCTCGCATCCGCCATGGTCGACGAGACGGCGCCGGCGGCGGAGCCGGCCCTGCCGGGCATGCCCGTGCTGCCGCCGCTGCCGCTGCCCGGCGCCTTCCGCGACGCGCCGGTTCCGGTCGCCCTTGCACCGGACGACTGGGCGCGCTTTCGCGACCGGCTGCTGACCGTTGCCGCCGATCATCCGCGCCGCGCGGTGGCGGCGGCCCGGATCGATGCCGCCCGTGGCCGGCTGGGGGAAACCCGTGCCGGCCAGTATCCCGCGGTCGATATCGGCCTCGACACCTCGCGCCGGCTGGCCGATCACGGCGTCGACACGCTCGACAGCCGGATCCGCGGCTCCGACGACCGCAGCGACGTGGTGCTGACCGCGCGCCAGTTGCTCTATGACGGCGGTGCCACCTTCGACCGGATCGACGGCGCCCGCGCCCGGGTCTCCGCCGCCCGCAACGAAGACCGGGACGAGGCGGCCCTGCTGATCCGCGATGCGGTGATCGCCCATCTGGACGTGCTGGAGGCGCGCACCCGGCTCGATCTCGCCCGTGCCGAGGCCGATGCCTATCGCGCGCTCGAAGCCCGGATCGCCGAGCGTCTGGATCTGGGCGGCGGCACCCGCGGCGACGGGCTGCGCATCGCCGCCCGGCTGTCCGAGGCGCTGGCGACCGAGGCCGCGCAGAGCCGGGCGCTCGACACCGCCGCCGAAGCCTATCTGGAACTCTATGGCCAGGAACCGCCGGCGGGGCTGATCCTGCCGCCCCGGCCCGACGCCCCGCGCGAGGTGCAGGAGGCGATCGGGCTGATCGACGGCACCAGCCCGGCGCTGGCTGCCCGCCGCGATGCCGAGCGCGCCGCGCGCTTCGATGTCGACGCCGCCGATGCCGAAGACTGGCCGGAACTCAGCCTGCAGGTGCAGGGGCGGCGCTATGACGTTTTCGACGACGGCCGCGAAAGCGATCTGGTCGGGCGGGTGGTGGTCAGCCTGCCGCTCTATGACGGCGGCGCCCGCGACGGCCGCCAGGCCCAGGCCCGCGCCGCGATGCGCGCGGCCGAGGCCGATACCGCCCGCATCCGCCGCATGCTGACCCGCGACGTTTCCGCGGCCGTGGCGGTTCGTGCCGCCCGGGACGCCGAGCTGGGCGCGCTGATGAGCGCGCTGGAGGCCAATGAGCACGCCCGCGCGATTTTCCGCGACGAGTTCGAAGCCGGGCAGCGCGACCTGCTCGACCTGATCGAGGTCGAACGCGACTACCACCTTGCCGCGGCGCGCCTGGTGTCCGGCCGGGTCGAGGCCGAACGCGCCCATTGGCGGCTGCTGGAGGCGAGCGGCGCCCTGGGCGGGGCCGTCGGCCTGCTCAGCCTCGCCCGTCAGGGAGATGACGAATGACCGCAGGCATCGACGATGACGGGACGGCCGCCGCCGTCCATCCGGGCCGGCGCCCCGGCCACTGGTTCTGGAGCGGGGTCCGCCGGGAATGGCCGGCCTTCGGCCAGATCGCGCTTGCCGCGGCGGTGATCAACCTGTTCGCGCTGGGCTCGTCGCTGTTCATCATGACGATCTATGACCGGGTCATCCCCAATGACGCGGTCGAATCGCTGGTGGCGCTGACGCTGGGCATGGTGCTGGTGCTGGTCTTCGACTTCCTGCTCAAGATGCTGCGCAGCCATGTGATCGACGTCGCCGGCCAGACCGCCGACGAGCGGATCGGCCGCCGGGTCTTCGGCCATGTGCTGCGCATCCCGCTGGAGCATCGCGCCGGATCGTCCGGCGCCTTCGCCGCCACGGTGCGCGAATTCGAATCGCTGCGGGACTTCCTGACCTCGGCCAGCCTCGCCGCCTTCGTCGATCTGCCCTTCGTCCTTCTGTTCCTGAGCGTGATCCTGATGATCGGCGGGCCGCTGGTCTGGGTGCCGGCGCTGGCGGTGCCGCTGGTGATCCTGGCCGGGCTCGCCGTCCAGCCGATGCTGGCCCGTGCCGCGCGCGAGGGCCACAAGGCCGCCCAGACCAAGCATGGCGTGCTGGTCGAAACGGTGGGCTCGCTTGAAGGCGTGAAGGGGGCCAGGGCCGAACGGATCATGGCCGGGCGCTGGCGCGATGCGGTGGAGCTTCAGGCCGGCATCCAGTCCAAAAGCCGGTTCTGGAGCCAGCTGGCGGTCAACCTTGCGAGCTTCGTGCAGCAGGGCGCCCAGGTCGCCATCGTCTTTGCCGGCGTCTTCCTGGTGCGTGAGGGCACGGTCAGCATCGGCGCGCTGATCGCGAGCGTGATCCTCTGCGGCCGGGCGCTGGCGCCGCTGGCCCAGATCGCCACGCTGCTCACCCGTCTCAACCATGTCGCTCAGAGCTATCGGGCGATCGACCGGCTGATGCGCCTGCCGGCGACGGTGGAGCCGGGCCGGCGCTATCTCACCCGCCGGACCGTCGAGGGGCGGATGACCTTCCGCGGCGTTTCCTTCACCTATCCCCGCGGCCGCCAGCCGGCGCTGACCCGCGCCGGCTTCATCATTCAGCCGGGCGAAAAGGTGGCGGTGCTGGGGCGGATCGGCTCGGGCAAGAGCACCATCGTCCGCCTGGCCTCGGGGCTTTATGCGCCGTCGGAAGGCACGGTGCTGCTGGATGACGTGGATCTGCGCCAGCTGCACCCGGACGAGCTGCGCCGCCATGTCGCCGCGGTGCTGCAGGACACGCCGCTGTTCAGCGGCTCGGTCCGCGACAACATCCTGATGGGGGCGGACGAGCCCTCGGACGAACGCATGCTGGCGGCCGCCGGCGTCGCCGGTGTCCATGATTTCATCGGCGGCATGACCGACGGCTACGACCTGATGCTGGGCGAGCGGGGCGAGGGGCTCTCCGGCGGTCAGCGCCAGGCGATCGCGCTGGCCCGCGCCCTGGTCTCGCCCGCGCGGGTGCTGGTGATGGACGAGCCGACCGCATCCATGGATGTGCGCTCGGAAACGCTGTTCGTGAAGCGGCTGAAACCGCATCTGGGCGACCGGACCCTGATCCTGGTCACCCATCGCATGTCGATGCTGGAACTGGTCGACCGGGTGATCGTGCTCGATCAGGGCCGGGTGGTGGCCGACGGCCCCAAGGCCGAGGTGCTGGCCGCACTTCAGGCCCCCGCCGACGGGGCGGCCCCGGCCAATCTTCGTGAAACCCCAACCGTCCGGCGAGGTCTCCGTGGCCATGCAGATTGATCCGGTCGCCGACCTGTTTCCCGGCGAGGCGCCGCCGCGCCGTTCGGCGGTGCCGGGCATCATCATCGTCACCGTCTGTCTGGCGGTTTTTGCGCTGATCACCTGGGCGGCCGTCGCCGAACTGGACCAGATCACCCGCGGCGACGGCAAGGTGGTGCCGTCGAAACGGGTGCAGGTGGCCCAGAATCTGGAAGGCGGCATCGTCTCTGAAATCGCGGTCATGGCCGGCGACCGGGTGGAGCCGGGCGACCTGCTGATCCGGCTGGATTCGACCCAGTTCGGCGCCGATTACGAGCAGAGCCGCACCGACTTCCTGGCGGCGCGCGCGCGGCTTGCCCGTCTGGCCGCAGAGGCGCGCTTCGAGGCCCCGGCCTTCGCGCCCGATCTGCCGGCGGAAATGATCGAGGTGGAGCGCAGCATCCATGCCGCGCGGGCCGCCGAACTGGCGGCCAGCCTGGCCATGCTCGACGCCCAGTCCCGCCAGCGGCAGGAGGCGCTGAACGAGGCCCGCGCCGCGCTGGATGCGGCCGGCCGCCGGCGCGCGCTGGCGGCGGAAGAGCTGGACGTGCTGGGCCCGCTGGTCGCCCGCGGTCTGGCGCCGAAGCTGGAGCGGATCCGCGCCGAACAGCGCCTGGCCGAGGCCGAGGGCGCGATCGAGGCCGGCCGGCTTGCGGTCGCCCGCGCCGATGCCGCGATCGACGAGGTGGAGCAGCAGCGCCGCACCACCCGCGAACGCTTCCGCACCCGCGCGATCGAGGAACTGGCCACCGCCAAGCTGGACCACGACCGGCTGGTCGAACAGCTGCCCGCACTGGTCGACAAGGTCCGCCGGACAGAGGTGCGCTCGCCGGTCAAGGGCATCGTCAACCGGGTGCTGGTCACCACCGAGGGCGGCGTCGCCACCCCCGGCCAGCCGCTGGCCGAGATCGTGCCGGTCGAAGACACCCTGCTGATCGATGCCGAGGTCAAGCCCGCCGACATCGCCTTCCTGCATCCGGGCCAGCCGGCGCGGGTGAAGCTGACGGCCTATGACTATTCGGTCTACGGCATGCTGGATGCCGAGGTGGAGACCATCGGCGCCGATGCGGTGGTCAAGGAAGACGGTTCCAGCAGCTATCTGGTCAAGGTCCGCACCACCGGCGCAGCGTTGACCGCCCCCGATGGCCATCCGCTCGAGATCATCCCGGGCATGGTCGCCCAGGTCGACATTCTGACCGGGCGGCGCACCGTGCTGGACTATCTGCTGAAGCCGGTGGTCAAGCTGCGCGAAATGGCGCTGACCGAGCGCTGAGCAAGGCGTCAGGGCTGCGGCGACGGGCCGCGGCGCCCCTTGCGCAACTCGGCATCCAGGAACAGGCTGCCTTCGGCACGGGCGAGCGCCGCGGCGGCATCCTCGCCTGCCGCAAGCCTCACCTCTCCCAGGCCGCCATCATGTCCGGCGCCCGACAGGTCGCGGATCATCCCCCGGACGATGGCCGATCGGTCGGGGTCCGTCTCGCCCGGCAGCAGCACCGCAAGACGCTGCGGGTCGATCCGCCCCAGCAGCGCCGTGGGCGGCAGCGCCCGGCGCAGGGCCGTGATCCGGTCATGCGGTGCCGCCTGCCAGCCGGTCTCGCAGACGATCAGCAGATCCCCGGCCGGAGCGGTATCCATCCGGGTCTGCAGCCCGGCCAGGAAGCCCCGGCGGTTCGGCAGGCCGGTCGGGGCGTCGGTCACCAGATCGCGTTTCAGCCGGACCCGCAGATCGCGGATCACCACGGCCATGAGCGCGATGCCGCAGCCGAGCGCGATGAGCCCCGAGGCCGCCTGCGAATAGATCGCATAGTGGCTGGAGGCATAGTCGCGTGCGGTGGCCCCCGATCCGAGCAGGATGGCGGCGACCGGCTTGCTGGCGAAGGTCAGCGTGAACAGCCAGAGACATCCGGCCAGGATCGCGTCCCACACGCTGCGGCGGCGGGCAGGCCAGACGATGACGCCGGAGATCGCCAGCGCCGTGACGAAGGGCAGCTGATAATACAGCTCGTAAGGCATGGTGTTGCGCTCACCGCCCCAGATCGCCAGGCGGATGATCAGCGATGCGGCGAAGCTTGCGGGCAACAGCCAGCGGGGCAGGGTGCGACGGTAGTGGCGGGCCAGCCCATGTGCCAGAAGATGGGCACCGGCCGAGAAACAGGCATAGCCGGTGAACGATAAGACCGTGGTCCAGGGGGTGACCCGCAGCAGAACCTCTGCGGCCGGCGCCCCGGTGCCCACCCCCCAGGCGGCGGCGATCCAGCCCAGATGCCGGAAGGCCGGGTGCGAGCGGGCGATCAGCAGGAAGACGGCGGCGAACAGCCCCGACACCACGACGTTGATCGCAAGGGCGAGCAGGCCGCCGGTCATGCGATGCTCCGCATCCGGCAATGCGGCCGCACGAGGTCTGCGTGCCGTGGCATCAGCATCTCATCCTCCCCTTCGTCCGGATCACCCGGTGTGGCACCACAGGGTGTATTTCGGAAATGATCATTCCATCGAGACGAAGCCGTCGGATGGATGGCATCCGCAGGTACCGGGGTCTTCATCACAAGTTTTCGCGTTCCGGCATCATCTTCCAAACGCTTTCTTCATGCTTCCTGTCGTTTTCTATCCAGGATAAAGCAAAGCTCCACCACATGCCGGTCCTGGAGGTTAAATGGCGCGCGACGCAGCCGATCCGGCGGCAGCCCGCAAGGGCATGTCCGGCCTTGGGTCGCAGATCTGGATCGCGGGGCTCGCGGGCCTGATGACGCTGATGCTGGCCCTGCAGATCTGGGCCGGCTTCGGCGTGATCTCGTCGACCCGTGCGGTGGCCGACGGCGACGCGCTGATGCGGGAAACCGACAGCCTGCTGCATCTGCTTCAGGAAGCGGAGGTTGCGCAGGGGCGCTATCTGCGCCTGCAGACGGCCGGGGCGCTCGACGACTACCGCCGCACCCGTGGCAGCGCGCCGGTCGCCTTCGGTCAGCTGGCACGTCTGGCAGAGGCGGAACAGGCCGACAGCGGCGCCGGGTGCAGCGTGATGACGGCGATGCTGGAAGAGGCGTTCCGGAGCATGGACCGGGTGATCGACCTCCGCCAGGCGCGCGCCGATGACGAGGTTCTGATGGCCGCGGAAGCGCGGCAGATGCAGGCGGTCGATCTGGCGCGCCAGCAGATCGCCCTGGCGCAGACCCAGATCGGCCAGCGGATTTCCGCGCGGCTTTCGGCTGCCGACGAGAATTTCACCATCGCCGCCGGCGCCTCGCTGCTGGGCTTCAGCTTCGCCATCCCGTCCGCGATCGTCATGTTCCGCCGCCTGCGCCGCAGCCGGGAGCAGGAACGCCATCTGCGCCTTCAGGTCGAAGCCGCCAATCTGCAGCTGGAAAGCCGGGTGGCGGTGCGGACGGCCGAGCTTCTGCGTGCCAATCGCGCGCTTGCCGACGCCAATGCGGTCAAGGATCGCTTCCTGGCCAATATGAGCCACGAGCTGCGCACGCCCTTGAATGCGGTGATCGGGTTTTCGGACATGATCGCGACCGAGATGCTGGGCCCTGTCGGCAACCCGCGCTACACCGGCTATGCGCGCGACATTCTGGCCAGCGGCCGCCATCTGCTGGCCCTGATCGAGGATATTCTGGACCTGTCGCGCATCCAGGCCGGGCGGATCGATATCGACCCGGTGGAAACCTCGCCGCGCCAGCTGGCGGCCGAGGCGATGTCGATCGTCTCGACCATGGCCCGCGATGCCGGTGTGGAGATCGTCTTGGAGGCGGATCAGGCCCCGGGTCAGGCCAGGCTGGATGCGCGGCGGGTGAAGCAGGTGCTGATCAACCTGCTGACCAATGCCATCCGCTATGGCAGTCAGGGGGGGGAGATCCGGCTTGGCATCGCGCCGGCCGAGGCGGCGCCCCATGCGGTGCGTTTCGTGGTGGAAGACGGCGGCGCGGGCATGACCGAGGCGGAGCTTGCCCGCGCGCTTCAGCCCTTCGAACAGGTCTCGGCCGACCGCCAGCGGCGGGCGGGCGGCACCGGGCTCGGCCTGCCGCTGACCCGCCTGCTGGTCCTGGCCCATGGCGGACGGTTCGACATCACCAGCCGCCCGGGCGTCGGCACCCGCGTGGTGGTCGAGATCTGACCCCTGTCGCAGAACGCGACAGGGGCGGCGTCGCATGCGACAGCCGGGCCGTCGCATCGCGCGACGCCGCCCCGGGTGACGCGGGGCAATGACGGATTGAAACTCCAGATATTCCGCGGTCTTATCCTGATCATTCCCGGGTGGCATGACGGTTGCGATGACCGGAACGACGGCGCGCGAGGGAATGCCGCGCCGAATGTTCCGGGAGGAAGACCTGATGGATACGATCCAGCCGAAGAAGATGGGGCTCGACGTCGACAACCCGTATAAGGGGCAGTACGAGAACTATATCGGCGGCCAGTGGGTGGCCCCGGTCGGCGGCGAATACTTCGACAACGTTTCGCCGATCACCGGCAAGCCCTTCTGCCGGGTGCCGCGTTCGGGTGCCGCCGACATCGAGAAGGCGCTGGACGCCGCCCATGCCGCCCGCAAGTCCTGGGCGCGCACCTCGACCACCGAGCGCGCCAACCTGCTGTGGCGCATGGCCGAC
Source organism: Tistrella mobilis (assembly GCF_039634785.1). Classification (NCBI taxonomy): domain Bacteria; kingdom Pseudomonadati; phylum Pseudomonadota; class Alphaproteobacteria; order Geminicoccales; family Geminicoccaceae; genus Tistrella; species Tistrella mobilis. Next base: position 53,875 of record NZ_JBBIAB010000016.1, read on the forward strand.
CGGATGGAGCAGAACCTGCTGCTGCTGGCGGTGGCCGATTCGATCGACAACGGCAAGCCGGTGCGTGAGACCATGGCGGCCGACCTGCCGCTGGCCATCGACCATCTGCGCTATTTCGCCGGCTGCATCCGCGCCCAGGAGGGCGGGATCTCCGAGATCGACCACGACACCGTCGCCTATCATTTCCACGAGCCGATCGGCGTCGTCGGCCAGATCATCCCCTGGAACTTCCCGCTGCTGATGGCGGCCTGGAAGCTGGCCCCGGCGCTGGCCGCCGGCTGCTGCGTGGTGCTGAAGCCCGCCGAGCAGACCCCGGCCTCGATCCTGCTGCTGATGGAACTGGTCGGCGACCTGTTCCCGGCCGGCGTGATCAACGTGGTCAACGGCTATGGCCGCGAGGCCGGCCATGCGCTGGCGACCAGCACCCGGATTTCCAAGCTCGCCTTCACCGGGTCCACCCCCACCGGCAAGCTGGTGCTGAAGGCGGCGGCCGACAATCTGATCCCGACCACGGTCGAGCTGGGCGGCAAGAGCCCGAACATCTTCTTCGCCGACGTGATGGACCGCGACGACGCCTTCTTCGACAAGGCGCTGGAAGGGCTCGCCATGTTCGCGCTGAACCAGGGCGAGGTCTGCACCTGCCCGTCGCGCGTGCTGATCCAGGAATCGATCTATGACCGCTTCATCGAGCGCGCGATCAAGCGCGTCGAGGCGATCACCACCGGCAACCCGCTCGACCGCAACACCATGGTCGGTGCGCAGGTGTCGGAAGCGCAGATGGAGAAGATCCTCTCCTATATCGATATCGGCCGTCAGGAAGGCGCCCAGTGCCTGACCGGTGGCGAGCGCAGCCGCCTGTCGGAAGATCTGGCCAACGGCTTCTACGTCAAGCCGACCATGCTGCTCGGCAACAACAAGATGCGGATCTTCCAGGAAGAGATCTTCGGCCCCGTCGCCTCGGTCATGACCTTCAAGGACGAGGACGAGGCGCTGGAGATCGCCAACGACACCTTCTACGGCCTGGGTGCCGGGGTGTGGAGCCGCGACGGCACCCGCGCCTATCGCATGGGCCGCGAGATCGAGGCCGGCCGCGTCTGGACCAACTGCTACAACCTCTATCCCGCCCACGCCGCCTTCGGTGGTTACAAGCAGTCGGGTATCGGCCGCGAGAACCACAAGATGGCGCTGTCGCACTATCAGCAGACCAAGTGCCTGCTGGTCAGCTACAACCCGAACGCGCTCGGCTTCTTCTGAGCCGGGCATCGGTCTGATCGGGGAGGGCGAAGACGATGGCACGCCTGGTCTATCACGAGGGCGAGCGCGAGGCGCATCGCCGGTTCGGGGTCGAGGACGAGGCGGCGGAGATCTCGGACATGGTCACCGACCGGCTGAGCCTGGGGGTGCGCCGTTTCATCGAGGCCCGGTCCATCGTCTTCGTCACCACCGTCGACGGCACCGGCCGTCCGGTCACGGCCTTCAAGGCTCGACCGGACGACATGCCGGGGCAACCGCCGCTGATCCGCGCCGCCGATTCGAAACGCCTGATCATGGCCCTGCAACCATGGGATGATCTGGACGTTTTTGATAACTGTCTGCAGGATGATATCGGTATCGGCCTGCTCTTCGTCGATTTTGATCGGCGGGCGCGCTATCGCGTCAATGGCCGGTGCCGCGCCGTCGATCCGGCGGCGATCGAGGCGGAGATGGGAACGCTCTGGCCCCAGGCCCGCGCGCTGGTAGAGGTGACCGTCGACCAGGCCTATGCCAACTGCCCGGCGCGCATCGTGCGGCTGATCGCCGCCGACTGAACGCCGCCAGCCATACCCGCTGACACGGTCTCTCACGCTGACCCCCACCGGTCTTCGTGACGACCTCGCATGCCTTGGAACACAACCTAAGATAAAAGAGGGAGGACGACATGGTGTCCCTGAAGTCAGCCGATCTGAATGCCCCCCGTCGCCAGGCGATCGATGCCATGAAGGCGAGCCTTTCGCCCGAGCAATGGGCGCGGAACGCCGCCTTCGTGGCCGAGCTGCGCCGCGAGATTTCGGCGCATCCGGTGTCGCGCCACCCGGCGATCGACATCCTGAACCGCGGTGTGCTCGATCACGACGCGATGCGCCTGATCCATCTGGAATATCGCCACGCCATCGTGCAGATCTTCACCGATGCGCTGCTCGCCGCCCAGATGCAGAGCCGCCAGCTGGAGCCGCGCCTGGCCCCCGCTTCGAAGATGGCCGGCCGCTTCCTGCTGACCCTGAACGTGCTCGACGAATTCGGCTTCCGCCCGGGCAAGGACACCGAGGGCTATTACCGCGGCAACCCGGCCTGCGCCCATTATCCGCTGTTCGAGGCGGTGCTGGACGATTACGGCGTCAGCGCCGACGACCGCGCGACCTTCAAGCCCACCGCGATCGCGACCGAGGTGCGGTCCTTCCTGGAAGATGCATACGGCAGCTATGTCGATGTCTCGGCCCTGCTGGCGGTGGCCGAGGAAGAGGTGATCCTGTTCAGCCCGCCGCTGCGCCGGGCCACCGGTGCCCTGGGTCTGGGGGTCGATGACGGCTACTACTACGTCCATGGTGTCAGTGACGACGACACCGCCGAGGCGGCCGATGACGATCACGAGGACGATCTGTGGTTCATCCTGACCCAGGCGATCACCGAGGATCAGTTCGATCACGTCCGCCGCATCAGCCTGGAATATTGCGACCTCTGGGTGCGGTTCTGGGACGAACAGCTGGCGCTCGCCGGCGCGGCCGAAACCTCGGCCGCCTGATCCGGTGATGCAGCCGGGCCTCCGCCACACCGGGGTGATGGTGGCGGAGGCCCTTTTTCGATTCGCGACATAAAGAATGCCAGGGAGGCCGATCGCATGGTGACCATCCCGGCCGCCGAGGCGGCGGTGCTGGAGGCACTGCCCTTCTTCATGCTGGGAACCGTCGATGCCACGGGTGCGGCGGACTGTTCCCATCGCGGCCGCATGCCCAGGGGAGAGGCGGGGCTTCGGGGAGAGGAGGGGACGCATGATCCCCTGGTCAAGGTGACCGGCCCCCGGCGGCTGGTGTTCCCCGACTACAAGGGGAATGCCATGTTCAATTCGCTGGGCAATCTGATCCAGCGTCCGGCGGTCAGCCTGCTGTTCCTCGATTTCGCCCGCGGTCTCAGGCTCAGGGTCGACGGCGATGCCGTGATCCATGACGACCCGGCCCGCTGGCCCGATGCCTGGCACGGCTGGTGGCCCGCGGCCCTGCGCTGTATCGAGGTGGCGGTCACCGGCTACGATGCCGGCTCAGCCGGCACCGTGCCGCGGCTGCGGCTTGACGAGGCGGCGGTCACGCCGCTTCGGTGACATGCCAGGCGCCGCGCCCCAGACGGTTCCAGGCGTTGATCAGCGCGATCTTCACGGTGATGGCCGCCTGTTCCTCGGGCGACCAGTGGCGGGCCAGTTCGGCGCGCGGGGCATCGAGTGCCGCCTCGTCACAGGGCAGGGTGAGGGCTTCGGCCCAGGCGAGGGCGGCGGCGAGGCGGCGATCTTCAAGTGCCGCCACGGCGGCCGGATCGCCCATCTGCGCGATCAGCGCTTCATCCACGCCGGTCTCGCGCGCTTCGGCCAGATGAAGCAGCTTGCAATAGCTGCAGCCGTTCAGCCGCGAGACGTGAAGGTCGATCAGATGGCCGAGGGCCGCAGGCAGGGCAGGGCCGGTCAACGCTTCGCTCGCAGCCATCAGTTTGCGCGATGTTGCAGCCGTAGACTTTGAGCCGTGGATGTCGATCAGGGATGTGGCGGCGGGCAGGTTGGCGAGATTGGTCATGACGGGCACTCCGTTTCGTCATCAGGCCATGGGGCCATTCAGGTCTTGATACCTGTCAGACGACGGCAGGGCCCCGGACGTGACATCCCTGGACGCGAAAAAACGGTACCCGGCAAAAAATACCCGGCAGATCCGACCCGGCGGCAGAAAATGCCGGGGGATCTGCCGGGTTGTGTCGTTCCGGAAAGGCCGGCCGGTCAGGCGGTGGCGCTGACCCGCGAATAGGCACCGCCGGTGGCGTTCTGGCCATAGCCCTGCTGGCCCGAGGCCCGCCCGCTGGCACCGGCCTCGGCGACGATCTGGGCGTCCAGCGCATGCCAGGCTTCCGACAGGGGCCGGAGCAGGCCGATCACCTCATCGGCGGCATTGGCGTCGTTGCGCAGGTCGATCTGGATCATCCGGTTGAGCATGAAGCGGTAGAGCCGCGACAGATTGGCGGCGATTTCCCCGCCCTTTTCCAGGTCCAGCGTCGCCTGCAGATGGACGATGATCTCACCGGCATGGTTGTTGGCGTCGTGACGAGCCTTGACGTCACCGCGCGCGATGGCGGCCTTCGCTTCCTGCAGCCAGGTGATGGCACGGTCGTAGAGCATCGCCACGCGCTGCGCGGCGCTGGCCGTCATCACCGACTGGATGCGATAGGTCTGGGCGGAGGCGCCGTAGGGGTTGCTCATCGGCCTATTCCTCGTGTGGCAGGGCCGCGGATCAGTTGTTGGAGTTCGGGTTCATGGCATCGACCTGGGCCTTCAGGCTTTCCAGGATCGAATTCATCTGCGAGAGCGACTCTTCCATCCGCAGGAACTTCGCCGTGATCCGGGTCTTGTACAGGTCGAGGCGGGTTTCCATCCGGGAGATCTGATCCTCCCAGGCGCTGGTCCGGGTCTCGAATGTATCGAGCTGTGCAGCAATCGTGCCAGTTTCGCTGGCGAGCGCCTTGTCGGCAACGTCGTAAAGCTGGGAGGCCACACCCTGGGTGACGCTGAAGGTGCTGTTGGTGGTGCCGTCCGCGCCCGGGCGGAAAAACAGCTTCAGCCCCTTGGCGCTGCCTTCGGTGGCGGTCAGCGTGGTGCCGCTGACCTGCATGTCGACGCCGTCGAGCTTGGCCGAGGTGATCACCCCGCCGGCGACGGTGACTTCCAGATTGTAGCCGCCATTCTTGTAGCCGGTGGTCGAGGCGAAGCTCACCAGCGACAGATCGGCGTTGTCGGTGGTGAAACGGAAGCTGAGCAGGTTGCGGACATCGTCGAAATTGTTGAGCAGCGCCTCGTTCAGCTTCGACTCGTCGATCTGCAGCGTTTCCTTGTCGAGGGGATCGGTCAGCGTCGCGGTCGAGGTCAGCGTGATGCCGATCGCCGACAGGGCGGCGAAATCGATGCCCAGGCCTTCGACATCGCCGTTGATGGCGTCGCGCAGCGAGCTGTTCATGTCCTTGAGCGCGCTGTTGCCGAACAGCGGCCCGGCATCTTCGGATTTGGTGCCGTCGGCTGCGGTCAGGTTCTGCTCGTTATAGAACCGGCGCATCTCGTTATAGGCGTCGACGAAGGCGTAGACCTGATCCTTCACGCCGTTCAGGTCGCGTTCGACCTGAAGGTTGATCTTGGTGCCTTCCTCGGCCTGATAAAGATTGATGGTCATGCCGGTGAAGAGGTCGGAGACCGTGTTGCTGCTCCGCTCCACCACCAGATCATTGTCGACACCCAGCGAGGCCATCAGCCCGTCGCTGTCGATGACGCTGAGCTGGCCGCCATTGGTGTCCTTCAGCACCAGCCGCGCACCGCCGCCATCATCCATGATCGAGGCCTCGACACCAATCGCCGCCGCATTGGCGTTGATGGTGTTGGCGAGGTCGGAGAGGCTGTCGGTGGTGGTGTCGAAATTGATCGCGACCGAGCCCAGGCCGGTCGACAGCGTGAAGCTGCCGGTCGACGGCGCGGTCGATACCAGCGATTTGATCGAGGCCGTGTCGTTCGCGAAGCGATGGCTTTCGTAGCGGGACGGGTCCTTGAGGCCGTCGACCGCCATTCGCGCCGTCTGCGCTTCCTGCAGCACGTTCGAGAAGGTGGCGCCGCCATCGGCCGAGATGCCGAGCGTGGAGAGCACGCCGCCGGTCTCGTTGCCGATCTGGATCGGCTCGCCCGTCGCATCATTGGTCAGCACCAGATAATTCTGGGTGCCGCCGACCGAGATGATGCTGGCGGTCACACCGGTCTTGGTGGTGCCGGTGTTGGCGTTGTTGATCTTGTCGCGCAGCGACTGCAGCGTATCCGTGCCGGAGACGTTGATCGTGGTCGCCGCGCCATCGCCATTGACGATGTCGAAACTGCCCGAGACCGAATTGGCCGCACCCCCGAAGGCGGTGCCCAGATCCGCGGTCTGCGATGCGGCGGCGCCGGTCGCCACCTTGGCCTGGGTCGCGACCCGCAGAACCTCGATCGAGCGCACGCCGACCTCGGCCTGATTGGTGGCCGAGATGCTGACCAGATTGGCGGCACTGGAGGCGGTGCCGCCGTCGAGCCGCGAGGTCTGCAGGAAGATGTTCTTGGTTTCGAACGCGCTGCCGCTCTTGTCGAAGGTCACCTTGCCGCGCAGACCATCAACCGCGGTGCGGAAGTTCTGCATCAGCGTCTGGTATTCCTTCAGCGCAGCGATCTGCTTGTCGACCGTCTCGACCTTGGTTTCAAGCCGGTCGATGGGCACACGCTTTGCCTTGACCAGCGCCTCGACCGCTGCGTCGGTATCGATACCGCTGTTCGACAGGCCGGTCACGGTGAGGCGGCCGTTCGCATCCGTCGACAGCTTGTAGCTGGAACTTACCGAACTGGTCGACATGGGGCCTTGCCTCTTCGCAGAACTGGATCAGGCGGCCGGCTGTAACCGGCAGATGCGTGTCGAACGGGCCGACCCGGACAGTTTACAACGTCCGGTCGACGACGGCACCGACCATCTCACGCAGCGCCGCGATCATGCGCAGCGTCTTCTCGGGCGGCAGCTGCTCCACCACCTCACCGGTGCTCCGGTCGACGATACGGCCGACCACGTCGCCGGTATTGGTATCGATGTCGAGCGCCAGCTTGACCTGGCTGGCCATGCCGCCCAGATCGATGCCCTGTTCGCGCAGGGCCTTGGCCAGAGCCTCGGCTGCCTTGTTGCCGCTGCTCTGCTCTTCCGTCTGGGTCACGTCGACCCGCCGGAAGGGTTCTATCGTGGCAGCGCGCGCATAACTCGCCGCTGCCGATGTGTCGCCGCCACCACCGCTCCCGGACCGGGCATTGGTTGCCGGTCGGTCGGTCACGGTCTGAACGTATGAGCTTCCGCGTACCGATGCGATGTCCATTGTCCCCTCCATGGCTGCCGCGTTCCCTTGCCCTGACGCGGCTGCTGAGGATGCCTTGACGGCTTGCTGTACATGTCGGGTCGAGACGTGCGGTACACGATGGATGTCACGCAAAAGCGGACGGCAGCGCCAAGCCGGCCCCGCCGCCCGTCAGGTGCGATCTCTCGGATCGTGCCACCGTAATGGAAAGGCGCCGGAGCCGCCGGGCCATCAGGCGCCGGCGGCTCCGGAAGGGCCGTCAGGACAGCAGCTTGAGCAGGTTCTGAGGCATCTGGTTGGCCTGGGCGAGCATCGACACGCCGGCCTGCATCAGGATCTGCTTGGAGGTGAACGAGGTCATCTCCGAGGCGATGTCGAGGTCGAGCAGCTCGGACCGGGCGGCCTCGCTGTTCTCGATGCTCGAGGCCAGGTTCGCCGCCGCGAACTCAAGCCGGTTCTGGTTCGCACCGATACCGGCGCGGCGGTCGTTGACTTCGTCAATGGCCGCCGCGACGTTGTCGATCGCGGTTTCGGCATTCGCCCGGGTGTCGAGCGTGTCGGCGGCGAGGCCGGCCGACAGAGACGCCACCGCGGCGCTGTCGAGCGTGAAGGCCAGATCGTCTTCGGCCGCCGTCGTCCCCGTACCGATCTTGTAGGTGAAGGTGGTCGAGGCGCTGTTGGCGACGGTCGCGTCGAAGGTGTTGTTCGCCGTGATTGCGGTCGCCGGGTCGAAGTCCGAGGTCAGCGTCAGGGTCAGGCCGAATTCGTCGAACCGGACATCCTGGGTCGCACCGGCCGCCGGGGCCGCGGTCACCTGCTCAGAGGTCTGGGCAACACCGGTGGTGGTGTTGGTGACCGTGAAGCGGTTGGTGGTCGTGTCGTATTCGATGCTGAACGTATCGCCGTTCGACACGCCGGCCGCGTTGTTGTCGAAGGTGATCGCGCCGAAACCGTCGGCCGATTCGATATCGGTGCCGATGGTGCCCGCGGTCACGGTCTGCGAACCGTTGATCAGCTTCTGGCCGTTGAACTCGGTGTCACCGGCGATACGGTCGATTTCCGACCGCAGCGAGGTGAACTCGTCGTTCAGGTAGACACGCTCGGCGTCGGAGACCTGGTCCGATGCGGCCTGGGTGGCGAGCGTCTTCATCCGGGTCAGAACGTCGCTGATGCTGGACAGCGCGCCATCGGCGATCTGCAGCATGGAGCCCGCCTGACCGGCGTTGACACTGGCCTGACGCAGCGCCGCGGTCTCGGATTCGAGACGCTTGCCGATGGCGAGCGAGGCGGCGTCGTCACGGCCCGACAGAACGCGGGTACCGGCCGACAGCTTGGCGAGCGACCGGGTCGCGTCGTTATCGCTGTCCTTCAGGTAGCGGTACGCAACGTTGGCCGAATAGTTGGAGGCAATGGTCATGGCCATGGTACGGTCTCCTACTTGGAACCGATGGCGCGGGCATCCACCCGCTGATGCCGACATCCTGTCGGCAGCACGTCCTTCCTGGTCGTGCCTGTGGGTAAGTATGCAATGACAATGCCAGAGACGCAAGCCCCTGAAATACCGTGAGGCAGCCTGTCGCAGGCAGAGAAAACCCGGCAGATTTTGCCGGGTTTTGGCGGTCTGGCCCGGCAGATTTTGCCGGGCGGCGGCGCAACCGGGCTATTTTTGCCGGGCTGGCCATGCGCCGGATGGGGCACGTGCCGGGTGCGCCGGCTTGAACGACTGCGGGGCGGCCCGGTTCCCTTTGCGGCGACCCTGAGGTGCCGCTGCGGGACGGGGCCGCCCCGGAGGACGGTCCTGGAGCGGAAGAGGGGGCCGCGGCGGCGGCCGCCCTGATCAGCCCAGCAGCTTGAGGAGGTTCTGCGGCATCTGGTTGGCCTGGGCGAGCATCGACACGCCGGCCTGCTGCAGGATCTGCTTCGAGGTGAAGGCGGTCATCTCGGACGCGATGTCGAGGTCGAGCAGTTCCGAGCGGGCAGCTTCGCTGTTCTCGATGCTCGACGCCAGGTTCGCGGCGGCGAATTCCAGACGGTTCTGGTTGGCACCGATGCCCGCGCGGCGGCTGTTGATCTCGTCGATCGCGGCGGCGACGTTGTCGATCGCGGTCTCCGCATTCGCCCGGGTGTCGAGCGTGTCGGCAGCGAGACCGGCCGAAAGCGAGGCGACGGCGGCGCTGTCGATGGTGAAGGCCAGATCGTCTTCGATCGCGTTGGTGCCGGTGCCGATCTTGTAGGTGAAAGTCGCCGACGCGCTGTTGGCGATGGTCACGTCGAAGGTGTTGTTCGCCGTGATTGCGGTCGCCGGGTCGAAGTCCGAGGTCAGCGTCAGGGTCAGGCCGAATTCGTCGAGCCGGACATCCTGGGTCGCGCCGGCCGCCGGGGCCGCGGTCACCTGCTCAGAGGTCTGGGCAACACCGGTGGTGGTGTTGGTGACCGTAAAGCGGTTGGTGGTCGTGTCGTATGCGATGCTGAACGTATCGCCGTTCGACACACCGGCCGCGTTGGTGTCGAAGGTGATCGCACCGAAACCGTCGGCCGATTCGATATCGGTGCCGATGGTGCCCGCGGTCACGGTCTGCGAACCGTTGATCAGCTTCTGACCGTTGAAGTCGGTGTCGGCCGCGATGCGGTCGATTTCCGACCGGAGCGAGGCGAACTCGTCGTTCAGGTAGACGCGCTCGGCATCCGAAACCTGATCCGAGGCCGACTGGGTGGCCAGCGTCTTCATCCGGGTCAGGATGTCGCTGATGCTGGAGAGCGCACCATCGGCGATCTGCAGCATGGAGCCCGCCTGACCGGCGTTGACACTGGCCTGACGCAGAGCCGCGGTCTCGGCTTCCAGTCGCTTGCCGATGGCGAGCGAGGCTGCGTCGTCACGACCCGACAGCACACGGGTGCCGGCCGAGAGCTTGGCGAGTGAACGGGTGGCGTCCGAGTCGCTCGCGCTCAGATGGCGGTGCGCGACGTTCGCGGCGTAGTTCGAATTGATCGTCAGCGCCATGACTTGGTCTCTCCGATACTTGCGCTTCCGGTGGCTTTGGAGCGTTCCATCGCGCCAACCCGAGCGGCCAATCCCTGGCCCGGCCCGCACGGCACGATCTGATCGGGGACGCTTATTGCACGGGGTGTGCCAAGTCTGAAAAATGATGAAATTCAATAAGTTATGATGTCTGATCCGCCGCATCTGCAGACCGTGCGGAGATTCCGACCCGGCAGTTTCCGCCAGGGCGGGCGGCAGAAACTGCCGATCGGCAGGCTCGCATCACCCGGGGCACGGCGGTAATCTCGTCGCGACCCCGTCAATATCTGCCGAGCCGGAGGAGCCCCATGGCCGGACCCGAAATGGTCGAATACGAGGATGCATCGCCCGAGGTGCGGGCGGTCTTCGACGACATCATGCAGACCCGTCGCGTCGACCGGCTGAACAATTTCTGGAAGGTGATCGCGGTCCACCCGCCGACCCTGAAGCGGACCTGGGAAAGCCTGAAGGAGGTGATGGCCCCGGGCGCGCTGGACCCGATGGTGAAGGAGCTGATCTTCACCGCCGTCAGCGCCACCAATGGCTGCGCCTATTGCGTCACCAGCCATGGCGGCGCGGCGGCGAAAGCCGGCGCCAGCCCCGAGATGATCCGCGAGATGCTGGCCGTGGTCGGCATGGCCAACGAGACCAACCGCCTGGTCTTCGGCTATCAGGTGCCGATGGACGAGCCGCCGGCCGCCGCCGCCGAAACGGATGCGGCCGACGCATCGAAGCGTCGGCCGCGGTCAGCTCAGGTCAGGGCGCGTCGGGCGGGGCGCGATCAGCGGTAGCCGTATCCCACCACACCGGTCTCGGGGCGGATCTGCAGGGTGTCGTAGCCGTCGAGCAGCGCCTCGGGGCCGAGGACCGGGTCGCAGGCCCGGAAGATGATGTCGAAGCCCTCGATATGGCGCGGCAGCATCCCGCGTTCATCCTGCAGCCGCTGCCAGGCGAGCACGCAGGTGACGCCCAGCGGCCGGCGGGCGACGGCAAAGCCGTAGCGGCCATAGGCGTTGCGGCGCGGCACGGCCGAGATCTGCGGCTCCAGCCCCGGGAATTCCTTGGCCAGCAGCAGCCTCAGCTTTTCCTGGGTGAACCGGTCGCGGGGCGCATTCACCGGCAGATCGGCGAAAGACCACAGGCTGTCGGTGCGCACCAGCCAGAGATCGGCCTCCAGCCGGTTCTGTCCGGCTTCGACCGAACGGTTGGGCAGGATCGACACCTGCTTCAGCTCGGAGCCGTTGTTCGATCTGGTCTGGGTGACGATCAGCGGATCGGGGGCCGCCGCCAGCCGGGCCAGCGCCTCCAGCGGGCCGAGACGGGTGGCACCGGCCTCTTCCGCCAGCGCCGTCGGCTGGGGCCCCGCACGTTCATAGGTGCAGCCGCCGAGAGCCAGAAGGCCGAGTGCTGCGGCCAGAAGGCGGGGGCGGAGGCCGGGGACGAGGGCTGAGTTGCGCATCCGGGTCATCGGGATCACTCCGGATAGAAGGTGACGACGCGCAGGCCCTCGCGCGATTCGGGCGTGCTGAGTTCGGTGTCGAGCCGCTCGAACAGCCGGCGCGACTGGCCGAGCTTGCGGGTGTGATAGAGCGACCAGGCCCGCATCAGGGCCAGATCCCGCCGTTCCGGGGCGATCTGGCGGCGGGTGTCGAGCAGGCGCATCGCCAGCAGATAATCCTCGTCGTCATAGGCGGCCTGGGCACGGGCGGCAAGCAGTTCCGCCTGCAGATCGGTGCGGCGTTCCGGGGTGATCGGCTGGGTTTCGATCATCCGCTGCGCCTCGCTGACCAGACCCATCTGCATCAGGGTCAGGATTTCGCCATAGACGGCATCCGCCCCCATCTCGCCGCCGGCCGCGCGGGCCTGGGCGAAGGCATATTGGGCTTCTGCGGGCCGGCCGAGGCCCAGCAGACACCAGGCGCGCTGCATGGCGGTGCCGGGTGCTTCTACCGGCACCGGCGGCAGGGCGGCGGCGCCTGAAAGCGTCGTGGCTGCCGGTGCTGCGACACTGGTGGCGCGGCCCCCCGCGCTCAGACCCATCGCGCTCAGGCCCCCCGCGCTCAGGCCGCCCGGGACGACACCGCCGGTCGTGGCCCGCCCTGCGGTGGTCGACACCCCCGCCGGTACGCCTGTCTGTGCGCTGGTGGCGCCGCGGCTGGCGACCGCATCGGGGGTATAGCCATAGGAGCGGCCATAGACATCGCCCCCGGTATAGCCCGTGGTCGGCGCATAGCCGGCTGCGGCCGGCAGGCCCGCCCGATAGACCGGTTCGCCCGCCGACCAGGTCACACCCGCCCGGCCGGTGCCATAGCCGGTATAGGCGGTGGGCACGGCGTCGGGGGGCAGCACCGGCGGCAGGCGCCCGGCCAGGGCGCGGGCGGCGTCGGTGGACATCTGTGCGGCATATCCGGCCGCCCCGCCCCGCGGATCCGGGGCCAGCCGGCCATCCAGCACCAGCAGGCAGCCGGCATTGTCGCCGCGGGCATAGGCTTCGGTCGCGGGGCCGCCACCGCCGCCGCTGCCGCGCAGACCGCTGAAGAACTTCGTCAGCCGCGCCGAGCGGCCGGCATATTGCTGTTCCAGTGCCTGAAACCGGGCGGTCTGGCCGCTGCCCTGCAGGCCGAGGGCAAGGCCTTCGACCGCCTCGTCTCCGCCGCCCCAGGCCAGCGCATTTTCGAACCAGAGCGCCGCCGTGGCGGGATCCTCGCGCCGGCTGTGCCACCAGCCGAGCGCCATGGCGGCGCGGGCATCGTGCTTTTCTTCGGCCCAGGTCGCGAAATCCACCACCATGGCGCGCGGCGCGTTGGTCTGGCGGCCGAGCATGGCGCTCATGCTGTCGACATAGTCGCGGCCAAGCCCCGACGAGCGGGCGAGGCGCGCCGCCTCGGCGGTCTTGCCCTGGCGGGTGAGGGCCTGAATCCGGCCGCGCAGCCCGGCCTCTTTCGCACCCCAGCCTTCGGCCTTGCGGAACCAGGCTTCGGCCTCGCCGGCCTGGCCCTGTTCCATCAGATACCAGGCGACCAGCATCGCGCCGTCGGCATCGCGGCCCGCCTCGACATCGGCCTTCACCGCGTCCAGCGTTTCGGCGGTCACCTGCGGCCGGGTGCCGGATTTGCGGGCCTCGGGCGACATCGCCGCGGCCAGCTCGCCGCGGCGCAGCCCGCCGACCACCTGCTGCAGCGCCGCCGGATCGGTGCCGACCCGGCCGCGTTCGATCGCCACCAGCTGTTCCACCTGATCGGATGGCAGGATGGTGCCGGCCTTCTGCAAGGTGGCGCGCCGCTCCTGCGCGTTGTCGCAGGTGGACACGATGGTCCGGTAGAGGCCGAAGGCCGCATCCGGATCGCCGAGTTCGGCCCGCGCTTCGGCCAGGCGCCACATGCTGTCGACGCTGGAGCAGCTGATCAGCGCCGGATGGCGATCGGCGATCTCCACCACGGTCCGCCACTGCTTCGCATCGCTGGCCGAGACCAGCCGGGTGCGGTCTTCGCCCATGGCCAGGGTGTCGAGCATGGCCTGCGACGGCGACCAGCCGGGATAGCGGCCGCGCAGCTCCGCCACCCGTGCCCGTGCCTCGGCAAAGCGGCCGTCGCCGATCAGATCCCAGATCGGGCGTTCGTCCACCGGGCTGTCGGGCGTGCGGCTGAACAGGTCGGTCGGCGTCTGCCAGTCGGGATGGAGCGCCTTCAGCCGGCGGATTTCGGCCTCCAGCTTCTCCATGTCGCGGATGCGGGCGTAATAGCGCAGCGCCGTTTCGTCGACGGCGCCGGTGGCCGGCGTGCTGGGCTGAACCTCGACCCGCACGCCGGGGGCCAGGCTTTCGGCGCCGGATCGCGGGGTGGCGGTGCCTTGCGCCGCGGCCATGCCGGTGCCGGCGAGCAGGGCGATCACCGATACCATCGCCGGCGCCGAGGCGCGGAGAAGCGGTCTCAGGGTCACAGGCATGCAGGCTTCCTCCCGGCGGCGGCAAGGCGGACCATCAGGGTCAGGCTGGCCGCGTAATACGAGGCGTCGTCGTCGACGGCGGTGACATCGGCCGGCATCGGCCGGTCGTGAACGATACAGGCGACCAGGCCGGCCACGGCGCGGAAACCGGCATCGCTGCCGCGCTCGGTGACCCTGCCGTCGGGCAGGGCCACGACCTGCGGCCGGTCGGTGATGCGGGCGGCCCCGGCCGGCCAGAGCCGGTCGAGATCGACATAGATCGGCAGGGCAGGGTCCAGCACCCCGGCCCAGGCCAGATACAGCGGCACCCGCACGGCGTTGTAGCCGAAGGCGGCGGGGAAATTCGGATCCTGCGGCAGGGTGAAGGCGCCGTCCGGCTCTGCCACCACCCATTCGGGCGGCAGGGCCGGGGTGCCGAAGCGCACGGCGGCCATGACCGCCGGGGTTTCGGTGGCAAGCCGGTTCCAGACCGCGGCACCGTCCGGATCGATGTCGGCCAGAACCGGGAAGGCCGGCAGCACCCAATAGGCCGGGTTCACGACCACCGACGGGTCGCGGCGGAAGCCTTCCTGGCCGGGCAGGACCATCAGCCGCCCGGCATGTTCCACGATCACCGTGCGGCGGATCGCGGCGGCAAGTTCTGCCGCCGCCTCGCGATAGCGATCGTCGCTCCAGCGCCGCCCCGCTTCGGCCAGCGCCCAGGCCGCCAGGATGTCGCCGTCCGATGCGCTGTTGCGATCGGTCACCGCCGGATCGGCCTTGGGGTCGTAGCGCCAGGCCATCATGCCGTCATCGCGCACGAACAGCGTGGTATAGGTCCACGACCAGATCCGCGCGAAACTGGCCCGGTCGCCCATCAGCACCGACAGCAGCAGGCCATAGCCCTGGCCTTCCGAATGGCTGATGCCGCCATTGCCGGTGTCGATCACCCGGCCTTCGGGGGTGAGAAAACGCTGCCGCCAGTCTTCCCACAGGGCCACGGTGCCCGCATCCAGCCCCGCCTTGCGGTCGGCCTCGGGCCGTGGGGCTTCGGCGCGCGCCGTCTGAACCGGCGGGGTACCGGCAGGGGTGGGGGTCGGCAGCTGTGTCCGGTCTTTCGCTATGGCTTGTCCCTCTGACGAGACGGCCTCTGACGAGACGGGCACGACCGCCGGCGTCGCCGCCGCGGCCAGGGCACGCGGGGCCGGCTGGGCCGGTGCGGCCGGTGCCGTCCCGGCCTCGGCGGTGCCGTCCGGCGTGCGGCTTTTGGTGGTCGCCCAGACCGCAAAGGCGATCGCGGCGATCACCGCCAGGCTGATCACGCGGGAACGGCTGCTCATACGGGTCTCCGGGGGGAATGGCGGACAAGAATATGGGTGGCGACGCCCAGCGTGCCGATCAGCAGGGCGATCACCGCAGTCCAGATCAGCACATTGCGCGAGAACCAGCTGGCGGTGATCGACAGCACGCCGAAGGGCCCCACCTCTCCGGTCAGCACGTGATAGGACGGGCCGCCATCGGCCGTCGTCACCGTGCGCCCGTCGCTTGCCAGCGTGGCGACACCGCCCTTGAGCGCGTCCCAGGCCTCGTCGGCGGCCAGCAGCCGCACGCCGCCCAGCAGGCGCTGATCATCGGCCGCGGTCACCAGCGTCCAGGTGGTGCCGACATCCTGGGGGGCGGCATACTGCATCACCGCCACCAAGGGCCGGCTGCCCTCGGTGAACAGCGTTTCCGGGCTGCGCCGGTCGGGCAGGGTCTCGTCCAGAATCCAGCGGGTCTGGGTGCGCAGCCAGCCCCAGCTGCGGCTGGCCCAGCCGATCATGCCGTCGCCCCTGTCTTCGGCATTTTCCCCCAGCCGGCGCTGCCATTCCTCGCGCAGCCCCTCGGACCAGCGATTGGTTGCGGCGGCCCGGGCTTCCAGCCGCCGGGCCGTCTGTGCCTGCAGCAGCTGCGGGCCGGATTCGGCATCACCCCCGGGGGCCGCGGCGTCGTCGCCGTCCACGATCGCCTCGGGCAGACGGCCGCGGTTCAGATCGCCCAGCAGTTCGGGCCCGACCGGTGCCGCCGCGACCAGATCCAGGCCCAGCCGCGCAATCGGCGCCACGATCAGCGTGTCGCGGGCGCGCAGCCGCGGCATCTGGTCGTAGAAATGCGGTTCCATCGGCACGCCGGCCGCCCGGGCCATGCGGGCAATGACCGTGGCCGCCGCCGTCACCCCCAGCGGCTGGTCCAGCGGGGTCACCACATGGAAGGCGCTGATGTCGTGGCCGGGGCGGTTATAGGGAAAGCCGGTCCCGGCCATGACCCGCAGATCGGGCAGGCTGGCCAGATGGGCGACCGGCGGCACCTCGATCGCCGTGGTGTCGAACAGGGTGAAGCGCGGTGCGCCGCCGCCCGCCGTGCCGCCGCCCCCGGGGCCGGCCAGAACGCCGTCGGGGCCGCAGAAGGCGGGTGTGCCGGGCAGGCGGGTCTCGAACGAGATTACGTTGCGGCCGGGCTGGAACATCGACAGCGGTGCCAGCAGCTCGGCATTTTCGATCAGGGCGCCGCCGGGGGCGTCCAGCTGCAGGGCGGTGGCGAAATTGCCGTTGATCAGCACCGCCACTTCGGCTCGCGGGCCGACATTCGCGCCATAGGCGGCATCCAGACGGATCCGGACCCGCGAATTGTCGCCGACATACAGATCCATCGGCATGTCGACCGGCAGGTCGATGCGCTGGCGCAGACCGTCGAAGGGATCGGTGTGATAACCCAGCTGGGCAAGGCTGTAGCTTGCGTCGCCGTCGATCCTGGGGGTGGGGCGGGCAGGCACGCGGGTTTCGATGTCATAGAGGTCCGCCACCAGCCGGTCGCTGCCGGGCAGGGGCCGGGTCTGGTCGGCGAAGCGGCGGGCCGCCAGCTGGGCCTCGCGGGTGTCGCGGCCGGTCAGCACCAGAATGCTGCGGTCGCCGGTGCTGCGGATCAGGCGCAGCACGCCGTCGCCGGCATCGCCCGGATCCTCGCCCACCAGCCCGGCAATGGCCGGTGCCGAGCCCACCACGATCACCCGCCGGGGGCCGTCGGCAGAGCCGGGGTCCGACAGCTGGCGGGCCAGCCGGGTATCGTCGGTGGCGTCGATCATCTCGAAGGACGGCATCGATACCCCGGCGCGGATCGCCAGCGCCTGGGCGGCGATCGCGGCCGCCGTCATCCCGCCATCCGACCGGAAGCCGTCGGCGACAACGATCGCGACCGGATCGTCCGCCAGGGCCGGATCGGTGATCAGGCTGTCGAAATCGGCCAGGCCCGGGCCGTCATCGGCGACGGCGAGCATCAGACGCGAGGCCTGATTGTCGAGCCGCGCCCAGAGTTCATAGGTGGACGGGATGTCGCAGAGCAACCGGTGGCGCTGTCGGGCGATGATATCCACCCGGTTCTGGCCGACCGTCAGCATCTCGACCGGCAGTTCGATCCGCGCGGTGACCGGGCCGCGATGCGCGTCCAGCGGCAGGCGGGCCACCGGCTGGCCGTTGATCCAGACATCCAGCGCCGAAGCCTCGGGCGAGGTCTCGACCGAATTGCTGTAGACCAGCTTCAGCACCGCGTGATCCACCGCCACCGCATCGGGCAGCAGGACCGAGAAGCGGCCGACCGCATACTCGCCCGAAAGCAGCGTGCCGCGGCTGCCGGTCGGGTCCAGCGGCACCAGGGCGTAGCCGAGCATATCGTCCGGCATCGCCTGCACCGGCTGCGGGGCGGGGGTGGGTGCGGGGGCCGACGCCGCCGGCAGCGGTGTCGGCGGCACGGTCACCCGCGGTGCCTGCGGCCTGGGCGCCGGCTCCGGTTCCGGGCGTGGCTGTGATGCCGGGCGGGGGGCCGGCGGCGATGTACGCCGCGGCTGTTCCACCGCCCGCGGTGCCGGTGCGGGTTCCGCCGGCGCCGGGGCCGGGGCGATGACCCCGCGATAGGCGCCACCGGCATCTGCCGGGGTCTGCCCCCAGAGCTTCAGATCCACCGGCCCCTGCGACTGGGCCATGGCGGGGGCGGCGCCCAGCTGCAGGGCAAGCACGCCCAGCGCCAGAAACCGGAGACGGCCGCGGGTGGCGAGCGGTACACGGAATGATGGATGGATGGCCATCTGCGTCGTCCTCCGGCTCAGCTGGTGCGCGGGGCGGGTGCGCTGCCGCTCCAGCCGGCGGGCGGCGTGAAATTTCCGTCCGGCGGCACGCCGTCTTCGGCGCCGGCCGGCTCGATCTGCAGCCGCGGCGGCGGGGGCGGCGCCGGGTTGGTGCGGAAGCGCGATCCGCCCAGCACGAAGCCGAGAGAGCGGAAGCCGTAGGCGGCGCTCAGACGGATGAAATGGGCAACGCCGCGCACCACGCCCGGCCGCCTGTGACGGCGCGAGAGCAGTTCGGCCCAAAGCGCGCTGGAGCCGTAGACCAGATCGACGATGGCCTCTTTGGCGGCGTCGGTTTCGGGCATGAAGCGCAGGCCGATCTGGATGTTGCCGGCATCGTCGGGCCGGCCATAGCGCATTTCGACCGGCACCGGGCGGGCCTCGCCGGTGGCCATATGGGCGGGTGCCGTCAACTCGTCGACCAGAAGCTCGGCAAAGCGGCCGGTCAGGCGACCCTTGGGCGCCTGGCGCGCCGGAATGGCGAGCCGGGCACCGCCCTGCGACAGGTCCAGCAGCGCGCCTTCATAGAGCGTGCCGTCGATCAGGATCCGGGCCGGGCGCTTCACCGTGACCCGCGGGGCCGCGCGATGCTGGGCGTGCTCGCAGACCACCCCCAATGCCGCCGAGGCGAGCAGCAGGTTGAAGGTGTTCCAGAAGGTCACCACCAGCAGCACGTCGCGGGTGGCCGGTTCCATCCACCAGCGCCAGAGCGCGGCAACCGTTCCCAGAACCAGCAGGCCGACCACCACCACCAGCGGCTTCGCCAGCGGCGAGACATGGTCATGGGCCAGTGTCTCGCCCTTGGCGGTAACCTTGAAGGTCGGCTTGCGCGGGTCGATCATCGTCTTGACGATCGCGACCGAGGTGTGCAGCGACTGGCTGAGTTCGTAGAGTTCCGAAATCAGCGGCCAGCGGAACCGGCCGTTGAGCGCGTTCTGGATCATCAGCGAGGCGACGAGATAGGTCAGCGTATAGCCGGCAAACTCCGCTGCCGTCGCCCGATAGATTTCCAGACCGAAGAACAGATAGAACAGCGGCGCGATCAGGAACATCAGCCGCGAGAACGGGAACAGCCAGAACATGCTGCTCGCCAGATAGCACAGCCGCTGGGGCAGCCGCAGGCCGCGCTTGAGCAGCGGGTTCTTCATCATGAAGATCTGGGTCATGCCCTGGGCCCAGCGCGAGCGCTGACCGATGAAGGCGGCATAGCTTTCCGGCTGCAGGCCGGCGATCAGCGGCTTGCCGTAATAGACGCTGTTATAGCCGCGGGCATGCAGGTCGAGCGCGGTTTCCGCATCCTCGGTGATCGACAGGCCGCTGAACCCGCCCACTTCTTCCAGGCAGGCACGGCGCAGCA
The DNA here is from genome assembly GCF_039634785.1 of Tistrella mobilis. Classification (NCBI taxonomy): domain Bacteria; kingdom Pseudomonadati; phylum Pseudomonadota; class Alphaproteobacteria; order Geminicoccales; family Geminicoccaceae; genus Tistrella; species Tistrella mobilis. The sequence continues at coordinate 73,459 of NZ_JBBIAB010000016.1, forward strand.
GGGCTGCAGATCCGCAGAAGAAGGCGCCGTTCCAGCGGTCCAGGCCACGCTGGATCATGCCGTAGAACATCTCGTTCTCGCTGGGCATGCGCTCGAAGGTCTTGAGGTTGCGCTCCAGCGGATCCGGGCTGAGGAAGAAATGCGGGGTCTGCACCAGGAACAGCTTTGGATCCTTGCGGAAGAAGCCGACGGTGGCGAGCAGGAAGTCGCGGGTGGGCACGTGGTCGGCGTCGAAGACCGCGATCAGGTCGCCATGGGTTTCCGGCAGTGCGGCATTCAGATTGCCGGCCTTGGCATGAGCGTTGGTTTCCCGCGTCAGATAGTGCACGCCCAGCCGGGCGCACATCGCCTTCAGGCGCTCGTGCCGTTCACGCGCCTTCAGCGCCTCCTGGGGGTCGGCCGACAACCGCTTCATGTCGGTCGATCCGTCGTCGAGCAGATAGACGTTCAGCCTGTCGGCCGGATACCACATCCGCTTTGCGCCGATCAGGGTCGTCTCGATCAGCCCGTCATCCTCGTTGAAGCTGGGCACGAAGACATCGACCGTCGGCAGTTCCGCCGGATTGTCGGGCAAAGGCGGGCTCATCCGCGTCACCGGGTCGATCACGACGAAGTTGTTCACGAAGAACATGACGATCGCGTAGACCTCGGCCGCATAGAGCACCAGGCCGGGCACGAAGGCGAACGGGTCGTCCAGCGGCGGCAGGGTGGACAGCGTGCGCCAGCACAGATAGCGCGCCACGATGAAGCCGCCGATCATCACCAGCATGGTGCGGCGGACGCTGGCGTCCTCGTGCGCCCGTGTGCCTTTCAGCACCGCCATCGCCGCCAGCAGCAGGATCATCAGCACGATCTGCGCCGGCAGGCTGACCGGTTGCGCCGCGGCCGCCAGCAGCGCGATCAGCGCCAGGATCCAGATCAGACCGAGCGCGAGGCGCCCGAAGCGTTGTGCGACCATCCTGTCAATTCCATACCGGGTCCGGGGTGATGCCATGGACACGGATCGTCGTCGACGTTCCGCTGCGACGTGGGGGCTGACCGGTGCGACGACCAGGGGATGCTACGATATGACCCTCTGGAAACATAAAATACCAGTAAAATTTTTCGGAGAATCTCTTGAATGCCCGTGTGCCTACCGCCCCTCGATGCATGATGGCGCATCGAGCGATGGGCCCGTCAAGTCAACATTGCATAAGACAGCAGACCATGGACACGCCCTGCGCTGTTCCAGCCACACTCGGTGGCAAGCGCGTCGATCAGCGCCGGACGGCTCAGATGCTCGAACAGGCGGGCGATGACGGCTGCATCGGCGACGAAGGCGGCGCGGGCCTCTTCGGCCTCCGGCGCGGCATCGGTGTCGAGATCGAGCGCGGCCACCCGTGCGGCAAGTGCCGTCATGGCGAAGGTGACGACCAGCCGGATGCCGGGCAGGGTTTCCGGCGTGGTCGTGGGCAGCGGGGCCGCCGCCGGCGCGTGGGGAGAAGCCAGAAGCTGATGGTCGATCCAGGCATCGAGCATCCGGGCGAGGCCCGAGGGGGCGGCATGGCGCCGCCAGGCCGCGTCGCGTGCGGCCCTCAACACATCGGGATCGTCCTGCCCGCGGATATCGAGCGCAAGCGTCGTGCGATCGAGCGTCACACCCAGCGCCGCCTCCAGCCGCCCGGTCAGCCGGTCGAGCGCCGGCCGCCAGACGCCGCCCGTGGCATGGACCAGGGCGCCCAGGGTCAGCAGCAGGCGCGGTTCGTCGAGCGGGTCGCCCGCCGGCTGGGGCAGACGGTCGAGGATCGATCGGGCAAGCGCCGCTGCCGCGGCGGGTTTTTCGGCCTCGGCAAACCGGGCGACCGAGCCGGTGAGCGCGGTGAGTGCGCGCATGCGCTGATCGGCCGGCGCATCGGCCGCCAGCCGGGCCATCACCGCCCTCAACCCCTCGCCGGCAGGGGCAGGGGGGCCGACACCGTCCCGGGCGGTGGGGTCGAGCGCCAGCCGGGCGATTTCCGGGCAGGCGAGCTGGGCGATGCGCAGCCGGCTGCCGTCGGCGAAGCTTGCCACCCGGCGCGGGAAGCCGCCGCAGGCTTTGGAGAGCACGTCATGACCATGGGCTGCGTGCAGCCGGCACCAGCCTTGATCCAGCGCCACACAGGCACCGTCGCGGCGGGCCATGCTGCGGCCGGCATCGGCATCGGTGCTGGTGAGCGAAGCCAGTTCCGCCGGTGGGAACAGGTCCTGCCAGCGCGCCCAGGTCTCGTCGTCGACCTGCATCGACCAGCCGGCGCAGCAGGTGTCGCCGCAGGCGGGGCCGATGCAGGTGAAGGCATCGAGAACGGGTTGGTTGCGCGGGCTGTCCTGCTCCATGCGGTCCGGACGAGACGGGTTGGGCTCAGCCTGCGATCAGCGGCTGGCGGATCGGATATTTGGGATTGTGCAGCACATGCTGCCAGCCCCGGCGCGCCTCCACATCCACCAGGATCGGCGCCCGGCGGTTGATGGTCAGCAGCACGCCGCCTTCCACCCGGTGGCTGGCGACCACCAGCAGCACGGCGGCATTGGTGCGCGCGATGCCCAGATGGGCCAGCGCCTCGTCCAGATCCTCGGCATCGATGGCATCGGTCTTGACCGGCACCGGCAGCACCAGCATCGACACCTTGGGATTGTCGATCGAGACCAGGATCTTCAGATGGTCGATGCGCTCGTCCGCAACCTCGGCGAGGGCGAAGCGGCCGCGACCGCCCAGGCCGACCAGGCCGCGGGGAATTTCGATGGCGCGATCGGGGTCGATCGCGATCCGGCCGAAGCGGGTGTCGAGCACCATCTGCGCATCGGAGGTCATGGGGGCATCGGAAGTGGTTTCGGACATGTCGGGCGACATCCGGATAGCATGGGCGACAGCCGTCAGCATGACACGCTTTCCTTCGCTTGAGCAGTCCCCGTATGGGCAAGTGCCGCGATACGGGGGAGAATCGGGTGGATGCAGGGGCGGGCCCTGCGGGGGGCGCTTGCTTCAGCCCTGCGCGGGCGCCTACTTCAGCCCTGCGCGGGCGCTTATTTCAGATAGTCGGCCAGCGACATCCGGTTGATCTGCGACACCATCATGTAAGAGGCGTCCAGAATGGTCTGGTCGTTGGACATCCGGACGGTGGCCGAGGGGATGTCGGTATTCTCGATGGCAGAGATGGCTTCTTCCTGCGTCACCTTCCGGTCCTCGTGGCCGGTGATGATGCTGTCGAGCCGGGCCTGATTGGTGCCCACCTCGGCGCGATAATCGGCGAGGGTGGCGATGGCGTCATTGACCATGGTCAATGCGGTTTCCGCCATGGCGGTCGATCCGATCTGGCCGGCCTCGATCGCCGCTTTCAGCGAGCCGATCAGCTGCTGAAAGCCTGGCCGGTCGGCATTGATGCCGTAATCCATGGTGATCTGGTCGTCGAGCCGGGCGCTGAGTTCGACCTCGTCGCCCGCGTAATAGCTGGCATCCGGGTCGCCCCAGATCGCCGGATCGGGAACCGGGACGGTCACCGGCTTGGTATCGGTGCGCGAGCCGCCGAACAGATAGCGGCCGTCCTCCGACACGTTCAGCGCACCGGTCACGGTATCGAGCAGGCCCTGGGCTTCCTGTTCCAGTGGCACCGCATCCGACAGCCCCGAGGTGGTCGCCTGCATCAGCAGGGTGCGCAGGCTGCTTGCCGCATCACCGATGGCCGAGAGGCTCTGGTCGATCAGGGTCAGCCGGCGATCGACGTCCTTGGCATTCGACAGATAGTTGTCGATCCGCGTCGCCTCGGACCGCAGGTTCAGCGTCTTTTCCGAATCCCCCGCGATGCCCGCATAATTCTGGGCGACCTTGCCGCTGGAGATCTGCGTGTTGGTCGCATAGGTCCGCGCCTGAACCTCCATCACGTTGTTCAGGCTGCGGTTCATCTGGGCGTAGTTGGTGACGCGGATCATGATCGGAAACCTGCATCGAGAGGATCTGGCGGAACCGGCGGGGGCCGGGCGTCATGCTGAATGAAGGGGCCGGCCGGGTCAGTTGCCGACGATGTTGAGCAACTCGTCGAACATCTGCTTCGCGGTGGTGAGCACGCGGGCCGATGCGGTGTAGGCGTTCTGGAACACGATCAGGTTGCTCATCTCCTCGTCGATGTTGACCCCCGTGACCGAGGCATCGCGATAGGAGAGATCTTCCTTCAGGATGGCCGAGTCGCTGGCGCGGGTAGAGGCTTCGGCCGACACGCTCGCGATGTTGGAGATGATGCCCGAGGCATAGCCGGTCAGCGTGTAGTTGCCGCGGGCGAGCGACCCCACGCCGGGCATCGCCTGGGCGGTGTTGACACCGACCGCCAGCGCCTGGGCGTTGCGGTTGTCGCCCGAGGTGATGGCGACGTCGCCCGCAAGCAGGGCGGTGTCTTTCAGCAGCCCGGTCGCGACCCGGCCCGGATCGGCGACCACGGCCTTGGACACTTCGATCGTCGCGGCATCGTCGCCGTCGAACAGGTTGTTCAGCCCCAGATGATGCGACAGGCCGCGCACCGTGCCGTCGGTGTCGGTCACCTGGCTGGTGCTTTCCGACAGCGCGATGCCCGAGGCGGTCCCGGTGGCGGTCAGCGTGAATTTGCCGTCCACGATCGAGGCCGAGACATAGGGGCCGAGCGCGCTGGCATTGATGGTGTCGCGCAGGTCGCCGATGCTGGTGACGGTGGAGAGATCGATGTCGAGCGGGGGGGCCACCAGCGTACCGTCGGCTGCGACCGCGGCGATGCGGAAATTGCCGGTGGCCGAGAGCGGCGTGGTCGCCGCGACATCGGTCGAGCCGGTCAGCGACGAGGGTGCCGGCCAGCCGGTGCCCTGGTTGTGGATGGCGTTCATCCGCTCGACCAGATTGTCGGCCAGGGTGTCGAGCTGGCCGCTGAGCGCCGCCAGGTCCTTGTCGCGCACCTGCAGCAGGCCGGCGAGGTTGCCGCCCTTGATGGTGGAGGTGACCTGATCGCTGGTGCCGCCGGTCACCAGCACATCGCCGTCGTTCAGCTCTTCCAGCGTGTCGGGATCGACCGCCACCGCCTTGATCGGGCCATAGACGGCGTCGGCGCCCGGCTCCATCACCGGCGTATAGGTCAGCTGGCGCAGGCTTTCGTCCAGCAGGGTCTGGCCGGCGCCGGTATAGATCGCGATCCGGCCGTTGCTGCCGCTGACGATTTCAACGTCGATCTCGGCGGACAGGCTGGCGATCGCGATGTCGCGCTTGTCTTCCAGCTCGGATGCCGATTCGCCCAGCGCATTGGCGCGCTGGATGCGGGCGTTCAGATCATAGATCTGGCGCAGCGCCGCATTCGCGGCCTCGACCGAGTCGCCGATCTTCGCGTCGGTGTCGGCACGCACCTGGCCGACCTGGGCGGCATTGGTGTTCAGCCGGTCGGTCAGGGCCTTGGCGGACGAGACGAGATTGTAGCGCTCGCTGCCCGACTCGGTGGCGTTGGCGACCGATTCGAGCTGGGTGAGGAAGGCATCCAGATCGGCCGCGATCGAGTTGCTGCCGCCGACCTTGCCGAACATGCTCTGCACCTGATCCAGGATCGAGGCACGGGTGCTGTCGCGCGCCTCGTCGGAAGAGGCGCGGCGCAGCTCGGCACGCAGATAGTTGTCGACCTCGCGCTCGACGCCGGTCACCCGCACGCCCATGCCGTAGCCGCCGATGGTCGCCGATTCCTGGACGACCGTCTTGCGGGTATAGCCCGGCGTGTTGGCGTTGGCGACGTTCTGCGACGTCACCGACAGCCCCGCCTGGGCCGCGTTCAGGCCGGTGGTCGCGTTGCGGAAGGCGGCGTCGAGGGAGAGCGACATGGCGAAGGGCTCCGGCGGCTCGGGGTCTGGATCAGATGCTGGTGTTCACGCTGATCGCACCCGCCCGGATGGTGCCGGCGCGGCCTGCGGTGCAGGTGCGGCCATTGGCGCCATAGACGGTGGTGGGGGCCTGGGCCCGGACGATGGCGCTGCGCACCGCGCCCAGGATCCGTTCATTGAGCGAGCGGGCCGCCCCGATCCGGCGCAGGTTGTCCTTCACCGCCTCGGCGAAGCGCGGAGCGATGTCGCCCAGGCGCGCGAAATCCGGGGTCTGCCGCACCGCCGCCTGATCCTGCCGGCCGAGCAGGGCATAGAGCTGCTCGTAGCCGCGGCCCAGGCGCTGCTTGTCGCCCTGCAGCGCGCGCATCCGGTCCATGTCCTTGATCGCCAGCGCCGCGGTTTCCTCTTCCAGCACCCGGGTCAGTTCCTCGACCACATGGGCGAGATCGGCGACCAGGGTGGCGACTTCGGGATCCTGGCGGCTGGCGGCGGCACGAATGGCGGCGGCGAGGCCGTCCTGGCCGGCAGTGATGACGTCGGTGGGTGCGGGCATGACGGATCTCCGGGCAAAGGGCAGGGCGTTTCAGGGCAGCGTCGGGTGGCGGTCGTCAGGATTGGGCTTCCTGGATGCGGATCAACTGGTCGAGCACCTCGGCCGACAGGCCGATACCGCCGGCCTGGGCCATGGCCTGGCCGGTCTTTTCGGCCAGCATCGACTTCTGGAAGTCTTCCGCCGCCCGGGCGCCGGCGCCGTCGCCCATGCCGGGCATCAGATCGATGCCTTCCAGCATGGTCGACATCAGCCGCGACAGGAAAACGCCTTCCAGGGCTTCGGTTTTGTCGCGGGCCTTGTCGATGTCGATGCTGCGGCCGGTGGCCAGCTGGTTCAGCCGGCCGGTCTCGACGCGGCCTTCGGCATCGCGGCTCTGCGTGCCCGAAAAGGCGGAGGGGATGAGCGGGGTGGCAAGGGCACCGGAGCTGCTGATCGACATCTGACCGGTCCTCACATCACTTCGATTTCGGCCTGGAGGGCGCCTGCAGCCTTGATCGCCTGCAGGATCGAGATCATGTCGCGCGGGCTGATGCCGAGCATGTTCAGCCCGTCGACCAGTTCCTGCAGCGTGACCCCCTTGGGCAGTACGGCCAGCTTGCGATCCGCGCCCTGGTCGACCTGGATGTTGGTGCGCGGCACCACCGCGGTCTGGCCCTGGGAGAAGGGGCCGGGCTGCGAGACCTGCGGGGTCTCGGTGATCCGGATGGTCAGGTTGCCCTGGGCGATGGCGACGGTGTCGATCCGGACGTTCTCGCCCATCACGATGATGCCGCTGTTCTCGTCGATCACCACCTTGGCGACCTGGTCGGGCTGGACGCGCAGCTGTTCGATCTGGGTCATCAACCCGGCGACGTCGCCCTGCCACTGCGCCGGCACCTGCACCCGCACGCTGGCGGGATCGGTCGCCTTGGCGATGGCGCCGCCCATATAGGCATTCACGGCAGAGGCGATGCGCTGGGCGGTGGTGAAATCGGGGTTGCGGAGCGCGATCGTCACCTGATCGAGCGAGTCGAAGGCGAAGGTCACCTCGCGCTCGACGATCGCGCCGCTGGCGATCCGGCCCACCGTCGGCACGCCCTGGGTGACCGAGGCGCCCTGGCCCTGGGCCGAGAAGCCGCCGACGGCGACCTGGCCCTGGGCGACGCTGTAGATCTCGCCATCGGCGCCCAGCAGCGGGGTGACCAGCAGGGTGCCGCCCAGAAGCGAGCTGGCATCGCCGATCGCCGAGACCCGCACATCGACCCGGCTGCCCTGGCGGGCGAAGGGCGGCAGGTTGGCGGTGACCATCACCGCCGCCACATTGTCGGTGCGGAGGCGCGATCCGCGGCTGTTGACGCCCAGCCGTTCCAGCATCGCCACCAGGCTCTGCTCGGTGAAGGGGGCGTTGTTCAGGCTGTCGCCCGTGCCGTTCAGGCCCACGACCAGACCGTAGCCGACCAGCAGGTTGTCGCGCACGCCTTCGATATCGGCGATGTCCTTGATCCGCGACTGGGCCAGCGCCCCGGTCGGCAGGGTCATGGCCGCCACGGCGACCAGCGACGCCGCGAACACGGCGCGGATCGCGCGGAAGGCGCGGCGCGGGCGGTCATGGGTCAGATGGCGGGAGGCGGACATGGGCGGATCTGCTCCGGTTCGGGGGGCTTCGCTTCGCCAGTGCAGATGCGAGAACCGTGCCAGGACCGAAGCCTTTGCCGTGTCGTGGTTTTTGTGGTGCGACCCGGGCAGGGCGGGCAGAAGCGGCCACGGGGGTCGCGGCAAGCGCTGCATGGTGCCCGGCAGAAACTGCCGGGTTCCCGCTGCAACAGCGGGCCGCCTGATGACCGCTTGCCGCCGGGGCTTGGCACCCGGCACATGCACGCCGATATACAGATGTGGGTGCCGGTTGTTATAAACGTCGTATGCAGCCCGCGGTCCCCGGTGGGACCGCTTCAGGCAGTGGAGGCTGACGAGGCAATGAAGGTCACAGGCGTCGGTACCGGCGCGCCCGCATCCAAGAGCCGTCGGACCCAGGGTCGCAGCGGCAGCTCCGACGATTTCGCGAGCCGCGTCGACGACGGAGGTGAGACCCGCTCGACCGCGGCGCCCGCCAAGGCGGGGCCGCTGACCGCCATGGACGCCCTGCTGGCATTGCAGGGTGTGCCGGGCCGCGGCGAGGATGCCGATCGTGATGCGGCCGAGCGCGGCGGCCAGATGCTCGACCTGCTGGACGACATCCGCCTGGGTCTGCTGGACGGGCGGGTGCCGAAGGCGGCGCTCGGCCAGCTCCGCAGCCTGGTCGATGCCGAGCGCGGCAAGGTCTCCGATCCCCGTCTGGCAGAGGTTCTGGCCGAGATCGACGTTCGTGCTGCCGTCGAGCTTGCGAAACTCGATCGTATCGGGTAACTACAGGCCCGACCGGACGGGCCGCCGTGTTCCCCCGCGGGCCGGCCGCCAACCGGAACGCGAGCGACCACCTGCCCGCGGCCGTATCGTGGGTGGATGGCCTCTCTGAGGGGAGACCAGGATGGCTGTCACGCTGCCGCCCGACTACTTGCCGTCCGAAGACGAGCCGTTCATGAATGATCGGCAGGTCGAGTTCTTCCGCCGTCGCCTTCTGGCATGGCGCGAGGAAATCCTCCGGGAATCTTCGGAAACGCTGCGCAACCTGCAGGAAGACAGCCTGCAGGAGCCGGATATTACCGACCGTGCCTCGGCAGAGGCCGATTGGTCGATCCATCTGCGCACACGCGACCGTCAGCGCAAGCTGATTTCCAAGATCGATGCCGCGCTGAAGCGCATCGAGGATGGTTCCTACGGCTATTGTGAGGAAACGAGCGAGCCGATCAGCCTGAAGCGGCTGATCGCACGGCCGATCGCGACCCTCAGCATCGATGCCCAGGAACGCCACGAGCGCCGCGAGCGCAGCTATCGCGACGACTGACCGCGGGGCCACGCACCGGAAGCGGGGCATGTCGTGGCCCTGCAACCGCCAGAACGTAAGGGGCGCACCGATGCCGGGAACATCGGTGCGCCCCTTATTTTTTCTGAGCGCGGCCCATATTCCTGAACGTGACCCGATATTCTTGAGCGTGACCGGGAAACCATATCTGCTGAAGGGTGGTCGGGCGACGGCTGTGATGCCATAGTCGTGTAACGGTTGCATGCGGGAAGGGGGATGGTCCCGCAGGGCAGGTGCCGGGAACACGTGGGGGACGTGGCTGCCGATGGACGGTCGTGCATGGCCTTAACCGGGCCGACGGGGGAATCCGATCCGACGATGTCGATGGCCGATCCGACGATCGCGATGGAGCGGCGGCGTCGGCGTGAGCGCCGCTGGCTGATCGTCGTGGCCTCGCTCGGCGTCGTCTTCTCGATCGTCGTCTGGTCGATCGCCCGACATGACCGGCTTCAGGCCAGCCGGCACGCTTTTTCCGAGATCGCGACGGCCACCGCGGCCGCCATGGCGCTGGACATCGACCGCCATATCGGTGTGGCCGACGATCTTGCGGCCCTGTTCGCCTCGTCCAACGAAGTCTCGGCCGACGAGTTCGAACGCTATGTCGTCTCGGCCCGCAGGCGTGCGCCGGCGATCAGCGCTCTGGCCTGGTATCGCGGCCAGATCGTCTCGCCCCTGCGGGAGGTGCCGCCGACCCCGGGGGAGATGCTGCCCCATGACGTGGATCTGATGGCGGCGCGGCTGGAGCGGCAGGTCCTGGTCCAGGCGCGGGATGTGGCCGGGCCCGAGGACGAAACCGGGCAGCTGTCGAGCGGTCCGCCCGTGGAGCCGTCGGTCATGACGCGGCTGGTGGAACGGGCCCTGTTTTCGGGCGCGACGGCGGTGGAACCCTTCGGTCATCCGGATGCGAGCGGCCCGGTCACCGGGCTGCTGTTCGCGATTCCGGTCCGCACCGGCGGCAGGGTCGGCGGGCTGGACGTGGTGATCGGCCTGATCGACGCCATGCGGCTGGTCGACGATGTCGGCCGGCGCACCGACGATCTGACCCGCGCCGGCAAGCTCAGCCTGCGGCCGATCGAGCGCCTGCCCTCGGCTGCCGCCGTGTCACCGAGAATTTATGACCGCATGCCGGAAGGATCCGATCCCTCGGCCTGGACCCGGGTCCGGGCGGTGGAGGTCGGCGACCGGCTGTTCCGGATCAAGATCGCGGCCGGCAGCGACATGCCCGGGCGCTGGACGATCGAAGTGCCGGCGCTGGCCGTGCTGCTGGCCGGCTTTGCCGTGACCGGCATGGCTGCCGGGCTGCTGCGGCGCACCCAGCGGCGCGCTGCGATGCTGGAAGACGCGCGGGCGGGCAATCTGGCCACCCTGCGTCAGCTGGAGGCCGAAATCATGGCCCATGACGACACCGAGCGGCGGCTGGTGGAGACGGTGGAGCGCCTGGCGATCAGCGAGCGCCGCTTCCGCAGCACTTTCGATCATGCGGCCGTGGGCATCGCCCATCTGAGCCCGGCCGGCACGATCGAGCGCAGCAACAGCCGCTTCGCCACCATTTTCGGCCTGTCGACCCAGACCCTGCGCGGGCGGCGGGTGGATGATTTCGTCCATCCCGACGACCGCCCGGACTGGACGGTCGGGGTGACCGCCCTGCTTTCGGGGCAGACGGATGTGCTGTCGACCGACTGCCGGGTGATCCGCGCCGGCGAAGCGATCTGGCTGCGGGTGACGGCAAGCCTGGTGCGCGACACGCTCGCGGGCGGCGACGACCGCCTCAACCACGTCATCATCGTGGTCGACGACGTGACCGAGCAGACCGTGATGATGCGCCGGTTGAGCCTGAGCGAGCGCAGCCTGGCCTCGGCCCAGCGCGTTGCCGGCCTCGGCATCGTCGAATGGGATCCGGCGACGGATACGGTGTGGTGGTCGGCCGAAACCTACCGGCTGTTCGATCGTCCGCCCGCTTCCGGCCCGCTGCCCTTCGAACGGCTGGCGGAATATGTCGTGGCCGAAGACATGGCGCTGCTCGACCGGGCGCTGGCCCATACGGTGGAAAGCGGCGCACCGCTGCGCATGGATCTGCGCATCCGCCGTCCGGGGGAGGAGCCGCGCTGGCTGCGGGTGGAAGGCGCCATGGAGGTGGATGGCGGCCGGCGGGTGCTGCTGGCCGCCCTGCTGGACGCCACCGCCGACCGGGTCGCCGCCCAGACCCTGCGCCGCGCCAAGGAACAGGCCGAGGCTGCGAACGAGGCCAAGTCGATCTTCCTGGCCAATATGAGCCACGAACTGCGCACGCCGCTGAATGCGATCATCGGCTTTACCGAAGCCATGCTCGGCGGGCTGGGCGGCGCGCCGTCTGACCGGCATCGCGGCTATCTGGCCGATGTGCTGTCGGCCGGCCGGCATCTTCTGGGGGTGATCGAGAGCATTCTGGACCTGTCGAAGATCGAGGCGGGCAAGGCCCGGCTGGATGAAAGCCATGCCGATCTGGGCGCCATCGGCCGCGAGGCGGTACGGCTGATCACGCCGCAGGCGGAGACGCGCGGGGTGGAGGTTTCTCTCGACCTGCCCGATCCGGCGCCGGTGGTGCTGGCCGACCGGCTGAAGCTCCGCCAGCTGGTGCTGAACCTGCTGTCGAATGCGGTGAAGTTCAGCGACACCGGCGGCGCCGTCTCGCTCTCGGTCGTGCGGCGCAAGGAAGGCGGTGTGATGCTGGAGGTCGTGGATGACGGCATCGGGATGGACCCCGAGCAGATCGCCGTCGCCCTGCAACCTTTCGAGCAGCTGGCGGCGGGGCGCGGCCGGGGCGGCGGCACGGGGCTCGGCCTGCCGCTTGCCCGTGCGATCGCCGAACTGCATGGCGGCCGGCTGGAGATTTTGAGCCGCCCGGGCCTCGGCACCACCGTGCGGGTGACCCTGCCCGCAGAGCGCACGCTGGGCCTGGACGGTGCACCCGAGCCGCCGGTCGCGGCCAGAAAGCCGACGAGCCCCGGAGATCTTCCCCCGGGGCCCGCCGGCCGTCTGCATTGATCTGCCGCCCGGGTCAGAAGGGCAGCAGGATGTCCATGACCTGGGTGCCGTAGCGCGGCTGCTGCACGTCCGAGATCTGGCCGCGGCCGCCATAGGCGATGCGGGCCTCGGCGATCTTGTCGTGCGGGATGCTGTTGTCGCCGGCAATGTCTTCCGGCCGGACCACGCCCGCCACCAGGATCTCGCGGACCTCGTAATTCACCCGCATCTCCTGGCGGCCGTTGATGACCAGATTGCCGTTGGGCAGGATCTGGGTCACCACCGCGGCGATCGAGATCGCGACCGCTTCGGTCCGCTGCACGCCGCCCTGGCCGACATTGCTGGTCGACGAACCCAGATCGACCAGGCTGCCCGGATCGATCGGCTCGGCCAGCACCTTGCCCAGCTGGTTTTCGACACCGAAGAAGCCGTCGAGGCCGATCTTTTCGCTGTTGGTGCGCGACCGGTTGGTGCGGTTGTTGATCTGGGCGCGATCGTTGATCGTGACCTTCACGGTCAGGATGTCGCCGACCTGCTTGGCGCGCTGATCGTCGAAGAAGGCGCGGGCGCCGGCCTTCCACAGCGAGTTGGGCGCGCGGCTGTCGGTGCGCACCGGCGGCATCGGCATCGAGACCGGCTTGTAGCCTTCCGTCTGGGTCGGGTTGTTGATCGGCGAAAGGTCGGGTGCCTTGCCGATGTTTGCAATGCGCTCACCGGCATTGCAGGCGCCGAGGGCGAGGGCCAGGCCGAGGACGGCGACATGGGCGCCACCGAAGCGGCGGCCGGTCCGGGCAGGGGCAGAGGTGCGGGGGGTGCGGGCCGTCGTCATGATGCGGTCCTCGGATCTCGGGAAGCCTGGGAAGGGAAAGTCTGGGAAGCTTAAGTTTGGGAATGGGGAGAGGCTCGGTCAGTTGCGTGCCAGGCTGGGGCCGGCGTCACCAACTTCCAGCGTGCCGTCGGGGGCGACCCGGCCGTAGACGGTGTTGCGGCTGCGCGGGTTCAGCACCCGGACGGTCTCGCCTTCGCCGCCATCGTCCAGCGCCTGGCCCTGGGCGGTGAGCACCAGACCGCCGCGGCGGAAGATCATGGTGACCATCTCGCCCTTGCGGATCAGCTGCGGGGTGCCGACGTCGCGGGCCATCAGCGGCCGGCCGGGATAGCCCGGGCGGCGCAGGGCCTGGCCGATCAGCTGGTTGGGGTCGGTGACCTGCTGGTTGGTCAGCCGGCGGCGTTCCACCTCGATCAGGTCGATATCGCCCGGGCCGATGATGGCGCCGCGCGCCAGCCGTTCCCGCAGCACCGGAACCGAGACCACCGCGGTCGCGCGTCCGGCGGCCACCACCACCAGCGGCGCCAGCCCCTCGCCCTGATCGACCTCGATCCGGGCCGAGAAGCGCTCGCTGCGCGGGTCGTAGATGAAATCCGCCAGGCGCGGCATCACCTCAAGCCCTTCGGCCACGATGACCTCGGGGGCGCGGCCGGTATAGTCCAGCCGGTATTCGTCGGCCATGCCGGCACCGGGCGCCCGGTCGAGCGCATCGGTGATCAGCGCGTCGATCTGCTCCCGCGGGATGCGCTGGCCCCGGCGGGTGATGGTCACTTCTTCCGTGCCGGTCGACGGCTGCCAGGCAATTTCTGCCCGGCGGGCCATGCCGTCCAGCTGGCGGGCATTGATGGTCATGCTCTCGCCGGGGGCCGGGGCCGGAAAGGCGATCAGGCTGCCGGTCTCGGGCGCCAGACCGTCGAACAGATCGGACAGGCGGACCTGGGCGCTGCCGACATCCGATGCGGCACGCAGAATGACCCCGGCCATGGCCGGGACCACGGCAACGCCGGCAAGCAGCAGGCCAAGGCCGGCGGCGCGGAGATGACGGGTGAGGCGGGCGGTGGGGCGGGTCATGGCGGCCGGGCTCCGGTAACGGAAGAGGCGGAAGAGGACGGGAGGCAATCAGCGCAGCTTGGTGACGGTGGAGTACATCTCGTCCGAGGCGGTGATGACCTTGGAATTCATCTCATAGGCCCGCTGGGCGGTGATCAGGTTGGTGATTTCCTTCACCGGGTCGACGTTCGAGCGCTCGATATAGCCCTGCAGCAGGGTGCCGTAGCCGGCGGTGCCGGGCACGGCATTGGCGGGCTCGCCCGAAGACGGGGTCTGGGCGAAGAGGTTGTTGCCCAGCGCCTCCAGGCCGCCTTCGTTCGGGAAGATGGTCAGTTCCAGCTGGCCGACATTCTGCGGATCCACCTGGCCGGCCAGCTTCACCTGCACCTCGCCCGTCGGGTTGATCGAGATTTCGGTCGCCTCGGCCGGGATCACGATCTGCGGCTGAACGGTGAAACCGTCGGCGGTGACGATCGCGCCCTGGGGCGACAGCTGGAAAGAACCGGCGCGGGTATAGGCATCGTCGCCATTGGGCAGCGCCACCCGGAAATAGCCGTCACCCTGGATCGCGAGATCGAGCGGGTTGTCGGTGACCTCCAGCGGGCCCTGCAGGGTGATGCGGTAGACCGAGGCGGTTCGCACGCCCAGGCCGATCTGCACGCCCGACGGCACGATCGTGCCCACATCCGACGAGGCCGAGCCCACGCGGCGCTGGTTCTGGTAGAGCAGATCCTGGAATTCCGGGCGCCGCACCTTGTAGCCGGCGGTGTTCATGTTCGCGATGTTGTTCGCGATCACGTCGACATTGGTCTGCTGGGCGACCATGCCAGTGGCTGCGATGCTGAGCGATCTCATCTGCCTGGCCTCTCTCTTCCGATCCTGTACGTCCTGGGGTCAGCCGGCTCAGGCCTGACGGAGAATGCGCTCGACGGCGCGGCGCTGGTTGTCGTGTTCGGTGTCGATGACGTTCTGGGCGGCCTCGAAGGCGCGCAGCAGCGTCATCATCCGGGTCATCTCCACCACCGGCTGGACGTTGGAGCCTTCGATCATGCCCTGCACGACCTTGGGCTCGTCGACGTCCTGCGGCTGCGAATCGGTGGCGTAGAGGCCCGACTGGGTCTTGCGCAGCAGGTATTCGCTTTCGAAATTCACCACCCGGATCTGCGCCACCGGGCCCGCATCGGTTGCCACCGTGCCGTCGGTGCCGACCCGGATCGGGCCGTCGTTCAGCGGCACCGTGATGGTGCCGCCACCCGCCGCCGTGACCGGGTCGCCGGTCACGCTGACCAGCCGGCCGTCGACATCGGTCGAGAACTTGCCGTTGCGGGTGTAGCGGGGGCCGAAGGGGGTTTCGACCTGGAAGTAGCCGTCGCCCTCGATCATCACGTCCAGCGGCGCGCCGGTCTGGATCGGCCGGCCCTGGGCCAGGTTGCGGACGACCGCGACGTCGCGGGCGAAATGGGTCTTGGGCGCATCGGACGGATCGTGGAGGAAATCGGTGAACATCATCCGCTCGCCGCGATAGGCCGTGGTCTCCGCGTTGGCGATGTTGTTCGCCACCAGCTCCAGCTCGCGGGCCATCGTCATCTGACGCGACAGGGCGACATAACTGGTGTTCTGCATCGGATCGGCCTCGAAACGCTCTGCTGCCGGCATCCCGGCGGGGTCGCCGAACCTCTATGCAGATGGCGTGCCAAACTCGTAAGTCATTGAAAGATATGAAAGTTGATGGATGGATCTGCGGCAGGAAGCCGAACCTGCCCCTGCCGGGCGGCAGGATCTGCGGGTCGACCGCCGGTCGGTCCGGAAAAAATTGCCGGTCCGTGGTGCAGCGCAAGAGCTTGTTAACCGTGTTCCGATTAGGGTACGGCTGAACGGTGGAGAGGACGGCCGCGCCTGCGGATCGGACCGCACCGGGGCTTGCAGCTCCGTCAGAGGCGGACGATCTCGTATATCAGAGGCATGTGCCCGGATCTCCGACGGGACGGACAGAAGCGGGAAGCTTGGAAGATGGCTGACGAGGCAGTCGGTATGGACGGCGAGGGCGAGGGGAAGAAGAAGGGCGGCAAGAAGCTGATCCTCTTCATCCTGCTCCCCCTTCTGCTGATCGGCGGTGGCGGAGCCGCTGCCTTCCTGACCGGCATGATAGGTGGCGGCGGCGAGGAAGCGGCCCATGCGGAGGGCGATGCGGCCGGGCACGGCGCTGCGGCCGCCGCCGGCGGCGGCCATGGCGCGGCCCCGGCCGGCCAGCAGGCCCGCGATCCGCTGACCGCGGTGTATTACGATCTCCCTGAAATGCTGGTGAACCTGAACACCGGCGGCAAACGTGTGAGTTTCCTTAAGCTGAAGGTTTCCCTCGAACTCCAGAAGCAGGAAGATACGCCCCTGGTCGAAAAAGTGCTGCCGCGCATCATCGACAGCTTTCAGGTCTATCTGCGCGAAATGCGCGTCGAGGATCTGAGCGGGTCTGCCGGCATCTACCGCCTCCGCGAGGAGCTGCTCGACCGGGTGAACGTGGCGGCCCGGCCCGTCGTGGTGAACGACGTGCTGTTCCGCGAGATGCTCGTCCAGTAGGCGGCGGGCGGCGGGGCCCCGGCCACGCCGCCTCTGCCGGAAGGAGACCAGGTCCATGGCCGATCCCAACGACGAAGACGGCAGCCCCGACGAAGACGCCATCGCCGCCGAATGGGAAGCGATGATGGCGGCCGAGGGCTCCGGCGAGGGCGGCGGCGACCAGGGCGATGTCGATGCGCTCTTCGCCGAAGAGGGCACGCGTGCGCTCAGCCAGGACGAAATCGACAGCCTGCTGGGCTTCGACCAGGGCGATGAGGGCGACGAGGAACGTTCGGGCATCCGGGCGATCATCAACAGCTCGCTGGTCTCTTACGAACGTCTGCCGATGCTGGAGGTCGTGTTCGACCGCCTGCAGCGGCAGATGACCACCTCGATGCGTAACTTCACCTCGGACAACGTCGAAGTCTCGCTCGACAGCACCTCGTCGATCCGCTTCGGCGACTATCTGAACTCGATCCCGTTGCCGGCGATGATCGCGGTGTTCAAGGCCGAGGAATGGGACAATTACGGCCTGGTCACCGTCGACAGCTCGCTGATCTATTCGATCGTCGACGTGCTGTTGGGTGGCCGGCGCGGCACCACGATCATGCGGATCGAGGGCCGGCCCTATACGACCATCGAGCGCAACCTGGTCGAACAGATGATCCGGGTGGTGCTGAACGACCTGTCCGCGGCCTTCGATCCGTTGAGCCCGGTGAACATGAAGTTCGAGCGGCTGGAGACCAACCCCCGCTTCGCGACCATCGCCCGCGGCGCCAATGCCGCGATCGTGGCGCGGTTCCGGGTGGATATGGAGGATCGCGGCGGGCGACTGGAGATCCTGATACCCTATGCGACCCTGGAGCCGGTGCGCGAGCTGCTGCTTCAGATGTTCATGGGTGAGAAGTTCGGTCGCGATACGATCTGGGAGACTCATCTCGCTCAGGAGCTGTGGTATACGAACGTGACCGTCGAGGCTCTGCTCGACGAACAGACCCTGACCCTGGGCGAGGTGATGAGGTTCAAGGTGGGGACCACCCTGAAGCTGAATGCACGGCCGAATTCCGATGTGCTGGTGCGCTGCGGCAGTGTGCCGCTGGCGCGCGGCCGTCTGGGGCGGGTTATGGATAACATCGCGGTCCAGCTCAAGGACAGCGTGCGCAAGTCGAAGATGACACGATGAGCTTCAGCCTGGGCATGATTCTCGACGTGACGCTGGTGGTGCTGCTGGGCGCCACCATCGGCTATTGCGTTGCCCTGCACCGGCGCCTGGGGGAGCTGCGTGCCGCCCAGAGCGAACTGCCCAGACTGATCGACAATTTCATCGAAGCCACCCGCCGGGCCGAGGCCGGCATCGCCGGGCTGAAGGCGGCCAGCGCCGCCACTGCCGACGAGATCGGGCCCAAGCTGGGCGAGGCGCAGGTCCTGCGTGAGGATCTGGCCTTCATGATCGACCATGGCGGCAAGCTGGCCGACCGGCTGGAAGCCGCCGTCCGGGTGGCGCGGGTGGAGGCACAGAGCCGTGCCGCCGCCCCCCTGGCCTCCGCACGGCCCGAACCTGTCGAGCGGGGCGGGCCGGCTGATCGGGGCGGGCCGGGCCGGCGCAACGGCGCCGCCGAGCCCCAGGCCCATGATTTCGACGACGAGGACGACGACCGGCCGTTGCGCGCGGAGCGGCCGGCGGCGACACCCGAACCCGCACAGCCGCGCGCCCAGCGCAGCCGCGCCGAAACCACGGCCGCGATCCTGCGCATGCTGAAGGGGGGTGACTGATGGCCTCTCTGATCCGCAGGCGGCGGACGACGGCGCCTGCACCACAAGCCGCTGCCGCGAACCCGAGGCCGAGCGTTGCCGCCGTGCAGCGCCGCTCGGGCCCGCTTGGCCTGCGTTTGCTGCCGGCGACGATCTTCGTGGCGGCCTTGATGCTGTCGGTGCGCGTGGTCGACATCTTCGACGGCCGGGATCCGGCGGTGGAGATCGGTGTCGGCGGCGCGCCCGCCGAAGCGCAGGCCGTGCCGCCGACCCCGCCCGAGGGCAAGCCCGGCACCGAGGGGGGCGCTGCCCCGGCTGAGGCCGCGCCGGCCCAGCCTGCCGCGACCGAGCCTGCACCGGCACCCGACCGTCCGATCGCGACCGACGCCTTCCGCACCCCCGACGTCCCATCGGGGAGCGAGGGGTCCGAGCCGATCGACGTGAGCAAGCTGACCCGCGGCGAGGTGGCCGTGCTGCAGCGCCTGTCCGAACGTCGCCGCGAGCTTGACGAACGTCAGTCCCGGGTCGACGAGCGCGAGCGGCTGCTGGCGGCGATGGAGACCCGCATCGACGACAAGATCGCCCAGCTCCGTTCCATCCAGACCGAGATCGAGTCCCTGCTCGGCAAGGTCAGCGAGGCACAGGAGAGTGAATATCAGCGCCTGGTCCGCATCTACGAGGCGATGGAGCCCGAAGATGCCGCCCGGATCTTCCAGGGCCTGGACCTGCCGGTGCTGATGCAGGTGATGGAACGTATGAAAGAGCGCCGCACCGCGCCGATCCTGGCCCAGATGGACCCGGTCCGCGCGCGTGAGGTGACGACGGAACTCGCCGAGCGGCGCAAGCTGCCGCCCGGCGCAGAAGGTGCAGTGGAGGGCGGGACGCTCGCAACCCCGGCTGCTCCCGGAAACGGCAACTGAAGAACGAACGGAGTTGGACCCTTATGAGTGTCGACCTCAACATGCCGATCCTGATCGTCGACGATTACAAGACGATGCTGCGGATCATCCGTAACCTGCTGAAGCAGCTCGACTTCGTGAACGTCGACGAGGCGACCGACGGCGGCATGGCCCTGCGCAAGCTGCGCGAGAAGAAGTATGGGCTGGTCATCTCCGACTGGAACATGGAGCCGATGACCGGTCTCCAGCTGCTCAAGGAAGTGCGCAAGGACGTGAAGCTGAAGGACACCCCCTTCATCATGATCACGGCCGAAAGCAAGACCGAGAACGTGCTGGCGGCCAAGGAAGCCGGCGTGAACAACTACATCGTGAAGCCGTTCAACGCCGAGACGCTCAAGTCGAAGCTTGTTGCGGTCCTCGGGCCGTTCTGATTTCAGGCGGGTTCCGGTCCTTTCGCAGGCTCATCGGGAGCACCGTGCTATGAACGTCAAAGGCAATCTGCGTGCCGACCTGCAGCAGCGTATCGATACGCTGCGTGCCGAACGCGGCGAGAACGTGCAGCTCTCGGAAGTGACCGAAGTGGTCGAGGCGCTGCTCGGCACGATGGATGGCGACATCACCGCCCAGGAGCTGCAGCTCTACGGCGAACTGAACGAACTCGCGACCTACATCCAGCGTGCCAAGCTCGAAATCGCCGAGCTGAGCCCGCATGAGATCCGGACCGATCACATCCCGTCGGCCACCGACGAGCTGGATGCCATCGTGGGCGCGACCGAGGTTGCGACCAGCAACATCCTGGATGCGGTCGAGACCATCGAGACCGCGCTCGACGGCATGGAAGGCGAGGCTGCCGACCGGATGCGCGATCAGGTGACCCGCATCTACGAGGCCTGCAACTTCCAGGACGTGACCGGCCAGCGCATCGGCAAGGTCGTCAAGACGCTGAAGTATATCGAGATCAAGATCGACGCCATGATCTCGGTCTTCGGCGATATGGGCGAGGCGGAGAAGGCCCCGGCCGACCCGTCGCACAAGACCTGGAAGGACGTGGTCTCGCGCGTCGACGACGATCAGACCCTGGAAGGGCCGGCGTCGAACGACGATGCGATCCGCCAGGAAGACATCGACGCGCTGTTCGATTGAGACCAGAGGCTCAGATGCTGCGATCGGCGGGAAGCTGAGGGAGACGGGGAATGGAGGATGAGGCGCCACGCCCCAAGCGGCGGCACGCCGACGGCAACGTGGCCCTGTATCTGGGGCTCTACCTCATTCTCCTGTCCTTCTTCATCATGCTGAACGTGATCTCCAAGGTCAGCGAAGAGAAGGTTCAGTCGACGGTCGACAGCCTGCAGTCGACCTTCGCCTCTTCGACCGCCACCGACGGCCGGCTCGACCGGATCGCGATCCTCTATGGCCCGGGCAATATCTCGGAAGCCTTCCGCACCGCCCTGTTCGAACTGCTGCAGGCGGCGATCCCGCGTGCCCGGGTGCAGGCCTTCGACAATGGCAACGTGCTGCAGGTGCGCGTGCCCATGGACGAGGTCTTCACCGAGGGGGAGCCCCGGGTGCGGCCGCGGGTTTCGGACCTGCTCGACCGGGTGAGCGATCTGCTCTCCACCCGCGGGCCCGAGGTGCGCGAGGTGACCTTCGGCCTGCCTCGCGGCCCGGGCGGTGATGTCGACCGGCAATCCCTGCTCCGCGCCGGGGTGCTGGCCCGCACCGCCGTCGCCTTCGGCATGCCCGAACGGATCCTGGCGACCGGTGTCGGCGACCACCGGGACCCCGAACTGGTGATCGAGTTCCGCGCCGGATCCCCGCCGCAGATCGACCCTCAGGGCGGGGGGGCCGCACAATGAGCGGCCTGGACGATCCGATGGGCGTCGATGGTGCCGGGGGAGAGGACGGACCGGTCCATGGCGAGCCGGCCAAGGCCGACTGGATGTACACATTCGCGGATCTGGTCTCGCTGCTGCTGACCTTTTTCGTGATGCTGTTCGCCATGTCCTCCCTTCAGGACGACCGTTTCCAGGAGATCGCAAGCTCGCTCGGCGCGCGGCTGAACCTGACCCAGGCGGTGCCGGCCCCGCGGCCCTCGGCCTCGGTCGACATGCCGAGCGTGCTGATCCCGCGGGCGGTGGATCTGGATTATCTGCGCCGGATCATGACCGCCAAGCTGGCCCAGCTGCCCATGGCGGAACGCATCCCGGATCTGGAACTGCGGCGCGAGAACGGCCGGGTGGTGCTGTCCCTGCCGGCCGACAGCCTGTTTCAGCCAGGCAGTGCCGAACTGGTGCCGGGCGCGCGCCGGGTGCTGTTCCTGCTGGGTGAAAGCCTGTCGGTTTTCGCCAACCGGGTGAGTGTCGAGGGCCACACCGATCCGATCCAGATCCAGAACGACCGCTATCCGTCCAACTGGGAACTGTCGATCGATCGTGCCGCTTCGGTCGCACGGGCCTTGCGCCAGAGCGGGTACACGAAGACGATAGCGGTCTATGGTCACGGGTCTTCGCGGTTCGACGATGTCGATATCCGCCTGCCCAGGGACGAACGCTATGCGAAGAGCCGGCGGGTCGACGTGCTGATCGACGAACCGGAAGCGGAGGGCTTCGGATCGTGAGGGATCTGAAGGGAGGGTACGGGCCCGTAACGCGGCTGACGGTCGCGCTGGCGGTGGCGGCAGGGTTGTGCCTGCCGTCGATGTCCCCCCGTGCCTTCGCCCAGCAGGCGCCTGCCGCCGCCGCGGCCCGGCCGGACGGGGCGGCCGCGCAGACCCTGCCGTCCATCCGCGTGCGCACCGGTCTGCACCCCACTTTCGGCCGCATCGTCTTCGACTGGACCGGCCGTGTCGGCTATGAGGTGAAGGTAGAGGGCAATGCTCTCACCATCGTCTTTCAGGAGCCGGTGACGATCGATGTGACCGACGTGCCGGTGCGCCTTGGCCGCTATGTCGCCGCGGCGGCGGTGGAGACCGGCAACGGGCGCACCGCGGCGGGGTTTACCGTCAAGGCCGATGCCCGCATCCGCCATTTCTATGTCGGCAATCGTGTGGTGATCGACATCTACGAACCCGCCGACGCCGCGGCACGCGCCGCCGGGCGGGAGCCGATCGCCGACATCGCGACGCTGGTGGGCGAGAGCCCGACCCCTGCGACCCCCACGCCGACGCCGACGCCTGCCGTGCCCGACGGGCCGGTGCCGCCGGTTCAGATCCAGACCGCGCCGGGTGCGGCGCCGGGCGGTGCCGACAGCTCGGGAACCGCGCCGGCGACCCCCGCTGCCCCCGGCCCTGCGACGCCTGCCCCTGCCGGTGGCCTGCCGGGCCTGCTGCCCGGTTTTCAGGCCGGCACCGGCAGCACCGAGGCCTCGGGTGTCACGATCATCACCACGCCCGCCGATCGTGGTGTGGTGATCGATTTCGACTGGGGTGGCAATGCCCCGGCCGCAGTGGTGTTCGAAGCCTATGATGCCATCTGGATCGCCTTCGACCGGCCGGCCAATGTCGTCACCGAAAGCCTGACCGGGCCGTCGGCGGGGCAGATCGAACGGGTGCTGGTGGTCGACAATCCCGACCGGGCGCTGGTGCTCCGGCTCGACACCCGGCCGGGGCTCCGACCGCATGTCCGCCGCGACGAGGGGATCTGGCGGGTGCGGCTGCTGGAAGACGCCCCCTTGCCCGACCAGCCGCTGACGGTGGCCGGCGGCACCACCGGCGGGCTGGTGGTGGATGGCAGCGATGGTGCAGCACCGCTCAACGTCACCGACCCGGTTTCGGGCATCCACATGATTCTGGTGCCGATCCGTGCCTCTTCGCGCGGGGTGGTCCCGACCCGGAAATTCGTGCCGTTCGAACTGCTTGAAACCGCGCAGGGCGTCGCGATCCGGCCGCGGCCGGATACCCTGCCGGTTGCCAGCCGTCGCGACGGTGTGGAGATCGGCGGTGGCGGCGGCCTGCCGATTTCGGCCGAGGCTCTGGCGCCGGCCGCCCTGCCGCCGGCCCCGTCGGCCCCGGTGCAGGAGACCGACACCGAGGCGGCCCGGCTGATGACCGAAATGGCGATCGGCGGCCGCGATCCGTTCGATTTCGCTCGCTGGGTGCGGACCCCGGATCTGATCACCGAGACCCGCCAGGCCCTGCAGCAGGCGATCGTGTCGGTGGCGCCGCCGCTGCGCACCGGGCCGCGGCTGACGCTGGCCCGCTTCCTGCTGGCCAATGGCTTCGCGGCCGAGGCGGCGGGGGTGATCGAAACCGCGATCGCCCTGGAACCGGGCGTTGCCGACCGGGTGGACGTGGTGGCCCTGAAGGGGGCGGCGGCCTATATGCAGGGGCATTACGACGAGGCCGAGACCGCCTTCAACGATCCGCGCTTCGACCAGGACCCCGGCTATGCGCTGTGGCGCGCGGCGGTGGCGGCCGGGCGGGAACGCCATCAGCAGGTGGGCGAGTATGCCTCGGGCGGCGTGAAGGTGCCGGCCGATTTCCCGGAAGCACTCAGGGTGCGGATGCTGGTCCAGATCGGACAGTCGGCGCTGACCAGCGGCCGGCTGGAGATCGGCCGCGAGATCCTGGACAACCTGTCGTCGATGAACCTGTCGCCATCCGACCGGGCGATGACCGATTATCTGTCGGGCCTGGCCGACAAGGCGGCCGGCAATCCCGAGGCTGCCATCCAGCGCTGGCGCGCCATCGCCGACCAGGGCATCGATCGCAAGGTCTCGGTTCTGGCCCGCCTGGCGCAGATCCAGACCGAGGTGGAGACCGGTGCGATCACCCCATCCGACGGGGCGGCGGCGATCGACAAGCTGCGCTTCGACTGGCGGGGAGACGAGATCGAGCTGCACATGCTGCAGCTTCTGGGCGAGATGCACGAAAAGGCCGGCAACTACCATGATGCGCTCGCCGCCTGGAAAGAGGCCGTGACCTATTATCCCGACGCCCCGCAATCGGCGGCGCTGGCCAAGCGCATGAGCGACACCTTCTCGTGGCTGTTCGTCGATGGCGGCGCCTCGAAACTGGCGCCGCTGGATGCGCTGGCCCTGTTCTACGACTATCGGGAACTGACCCCGGTGGGCGAACGCGGCGACGAGATGATCCGGATCATGGCCGACAAGCTGGCCGCGGTCGATCTGCTCGACGAGGCCTCGGAACTGCTCCGCCATCAGGTCGCCTTCCGGCTGAGCGGCGCCGACAAGTCGCGGGTGGGCGCCCGGCTGGCGCTGATCCGCCTGCTGGACAACGACCCCGCCGGTGCGCGCCAGGCCCTGCAGGACAGTGTCACCGCCGACATGACCCCGTCGCTGATTGAACAGCGCCAGCGGCTGGAGGCGCGGGCGCTGGCCGATCTGGGCGAATATCCCGGCGCCTTCGCGGCGATCCAGGGGGATGACGGCGCCGAAGCCCGTCGGCTGCGGGCCGAATTCAACTGGGCCCAGGAGAAATGGGGCGATGCGGCCACCGCCTATCGCCATGTCATCGAGCCGGTGCTGAACAGCCCCGACGCCCGGGTCGACGACGTCACCGCGCGCGAGGCGCTGAAGACCGCGGTTGCGGCCGTGCTGGCCGGCAATGACGAGCTGCGGCGCGAGCTGCGCCAGAAGCTGGGCCAGCGCATGGCCGGTACCACCGTCGCCGGTGCCTTCCGTTTCGTGACCGACCCGATCGCACGGCCGGAAAGCGCCGATTTCCGCGCGGCCCTGTCGCAGGTCGGCAGCTATGAGAGCTTCCTTGCCGCCTATCGCCAGCAGGTCGCGACCCAGCGTCTCAGCACGATCAACTGATCGGGGCACGCCCCCCTTGATCCCGCCTGCCGCTTTGCGGTTCCGTCTGCCGCGGCGAGGCTTTAGGATGCGCGCCTCCGGTCCCGGGCCGTCTGCCGCCGGGATCGCATGTCCTGTCCCTGCCGGAGCTTCGTCCGCATCTTGTCCGCGCCCGCCGATCCGTCCCGCAATCCCGCCTGGCCCTCGCCTGAGCTGATGATCACCGAGGGCTGGGCCGATTACGCCCTGCTCGACAGCGGTTATGGCCGCAAGCTGGAGCGTGCCGGCCGGATGACCGTCATCCGTCCCGAGCCTCAGGCAATGTGGAGCCCGGCGCTCGACGAGGCGGCGTGGGAGCGGGCGGATGCGATGTTCGATGCCGATCGCAGCTCGGAAGACGAGGGCGGCCGCTGGCGCTTCGCCCGCGACGACATGCCCGAGACCTGGCCGATGAGCTTTGACGGCGTCGGCTTCCTCGGCCGGTTCACGCCCTTCCGGCATCTGGGCTTCTTTCCCGAACAGGCGACGCAATGGGCCTGGATGCTGCCACGCATCCGCGCGCGGGTCGCCGCCGGCGGCCCGCCGCCGCGGCTGCTGAACCTGTTCGGCTATACCGGTGTCGCCTCGCTGCTGGCCGCATCGGCCGGGGCGGAGGTCGTGCATGTCGATGCCTCGAAAAAGGCGATCCATCAGGCGCGCGAGAACCAGGCCGCAGCCGGCCTCGACGATCTGCCGATCCGCTGGCTGGTAGAGGATGCCCGCCGCTTCCTGGCGCGCGAGGTCCGTCGCGGCAACACCTATGACGGCATCCTGCTCGATCCGCCCAAATATGGCCGCGGCCCCAAGGGCGAGGTCTGGAAGCTGTTCGACGATCTGCCGCCGATCCTGGCCGATGTCGCGGCCGTGACCGCCCCCGATGCCATGTTCGTGATCCTGACCGCCTATGCCACGCGCCTTACCTCGGCGGCGCTGGCCGGGCTGATGACCGAAACCATGGGCCGGCTGCAGGGGCGGGTGTTCTGCGGCGAGATCGCCACGGCCGAACTCTCGGCCGGCCGGGTGCTGCCCACCGCGCTCTTCGCCCGCTGGATGTCCGATACGGCGCTGACGGCCGAGCCCGCCGCCCTTCGCGGAGCCTGAGACATGACCTTCGAAATCGATGCGAGGCCGGTGAGCAGCCTGTCCAATCCGGCGGTGAAGCGGCTGGCTGGGCTGCACCTGAAGAAGAACCGCGAGGCGACCGGCCTGTTCCTGGTCGAAGGGCTGCGGGCGGTGATCGAAGGCGTGGAACTGGGCTTCACGCTGGACGAGGTGGTCTTCGTCGACCGGCTGCGCGATCTGCCGCCCGGGCGGCGGCTGGCGAAGCTGATCGCCGGCACCGGCGCCCGCGCGCTGGAGGTGACGCCCGAGGTTCTGGTTAAGATCGCCCGGCGCGACAACCCGCAGACCGTGATCGGCGCCTTCCGCCGCCGGGAATTCACCCTGGCCGACGTCCGGCCCGAACCCGGTGCGCTGTGGGTGGTGCTGGAAGGGATCAAGGATCCCGGCAATCTGGGCACGGTGCTGCGCACGCTGGATGCGGTGAAGGGGGCCGGGGTCATCCTGGTCGGCGACACCTGCGACCCCTGGTCGGTGGAAGCGGTTCGTGCAACCATGGGCTCGCTGTTCGTCAACCGCATCGTGCGTGCCCCGATGGCGGCCTTCCTGGACTGGCGCCGCGGCTGGACCGGCACGGTGGTGGGAACCGCGCTCACCGCAGCGGTGGATTACCGCCTGGTCGACTACCGGCCGCCGCTGCTGCTGATGATGGGCAATGAACAATCGGGCCTGCCGCCCCAGATGGTGGAGGCCTGCGACCGGACGGTGAAGATTCCGATGCTGGGTCGGGCCGACAGCCTCAACCTTGCGGTATCCACCGGCATCATGCTTTACGAGGTCGTGCGCTGCCGCCAGCCGCTGGCGGAAAGCTGACCGGGCAAGCGGAAGGACCAGCAGATGACCGAGGCCGCCACCCGCCGCGCCTTTGCGGCCCTGGCCCTGCCCGGGGCGATCGATCTTCTGACCGCTGCCGCCGAAGGCCGGCCGCTCGGGCCCTCGGCGGTGCGGGATGCCCTGCTGGATGCCGGGCTGCTGGTCGGGGCGGAAGACGGCGGCTTCAGGCCGGCGCGTGTGGTGCTGCTTGACCTCGCCGATCTGATCACCGCGCCGCTGACGGCGGGGCAGGATCCCGGTTTTGCCATCCCGCGAATGGGTTAGGCCCCAGATCGACCCGCGTGCCGCAGCTGCTTGACGGCCTGAGACGACCGGTCATATTGTTCGATCAATCCTTCCGCCCCCGGGGTGACCGCCATGCCGCGAACCAAGGACAGCGCCGATATTCCGAACCATCTGCTGAAGGCGGGGCGCGATCTGTTCTGGCGCGACGGCTATAACGCCACCGGCATCCTGCAGATCACCGAGACCGCGGGCGTGCCCAAGGGCTCGTTCTACAATCACTTCCCCAGCAAGGAAGCCTTTGCGGTCGCGGTGATCGGCCAGTATGGCGACCATCTGCAGCGGTCGTGGGATGCGATGGTCGCCGCCGCCCCGCCGGGGGCGCAGGCCACCATCGCCCATGTCTTCAACGAGATGATCGCCTGGCACGAGCGCGCGCCCGACCGGCCCGGCTGCCTGATGGGCAATCTGGCGGCCGAGATCACGCTGTCGAGTGAGTTGTGCCGCGAGGCGCTGCAGGCGGCGCATCTGGCCTGGCGCGGCCGTCTGGCCGGGCTGATCCGCGAGGGGCAGGACAAGGGGGAGCTGCGCCGCGATCTGCCGGCCGGGCTGCTGTCGGGGCTGATCTGGGATGCCTGGGAAGGCGCGCTGCTGCGCATGAAGCTGGAACGCTCGGCGGAGCCGGTCCGGCAGAGCATGACATTGCTGCTGGGGCAGCTGCTCTGGCCCCATCATCAGGCTGCCTGACATATCATAACGACAAGACGGCCATAACGACAAAACGGCCACAACGACAAGACGGGAGGAACAGGATGACGCAGCGCCTGTCAGGCAGGGCCGCGCTGGTGACCGGCGGCGGTGGCGGGATCGGTCGTGCCACCGCACTCGCTTTTGCCCGCGAGGGCGCGCGGGTCTGTGTCGCCGATATCGACGCCGCCGCCGCCGCGGCGACGGCGGATGCGATCATGGCCGGCGGCGGCGAGGCCTTCGGGCTGGCGGCCGATGTCCGCCATGGCGACCAGGTTAGCCGGATGGTGGCGCAGGCGGTGGCACGCTTCGGCCGGCTGGACATCGCCTTCAACAATGCCGGCATCGAGATCGAAACCGGCCCGCTGGTGCGCAGCGACGACGAGATCTATCAGCGCCTGATGGATGTGAACGTCAAGGGCGTGTGGCTGTGCATGAAGCACGAGCTGGCGCATATGCTGGATCGCCCGGGCGGCGGGGCGATCATCAACACCGCCTCGGTGGCCGGACTGGTCGGCGCGCCGGGCCGCGCGCTTTATGCCGCCAGCAAGCATGCGGTTCTGGGCATGACCAAGAGTGCGGCGGTAGAGAACGGTCGCAAGGGCATCCGGATCAATGCGGTCTGCCCCGGGGTCATCCGCACCGACATGATGGCCCGGGCGGTGGAGCGCCGGCCAGATCACGAGCCGCTGATGGCGGCCATGCACCCGATCGGCCGGGTGGGGGAGGCAGAGGAGATCGCCAATGCGGTGGTCTTCCTCGCCTCGGACGACGCGGCCTTCGTTCTGGGCCATGCCCTTACGGTCGATGGCGGCATGACCGTGATCTGACAATGACAATGGCCCGGCGGGGTCAGCTGCGGCCGAGCCGCACCCCCGCGGCCGAAAGGGCGATGCCGGCCAGCATCAGGGGGGTGATCGGCTCACCCAGCAGCAGCCAGGCCATGATGGCGGTGGCAGAGGGCACCAGGAAGAACAGCCCGGCCGCGCGGGCAGCCGCACCACGCCGCATCAGCGCGCCCAGGATTGCGATCGCGGCGATCGAATTCACCAGGGCCAGCCAGACCACCGCGCCGGTCACCTCGGCGGTCCAGACCATGTGGCCGGTTTCCAGCAGCAGGGCGGCGGGCACCAGGACCAGCCCGCCGGCCGCCGTCTGCACCATGCCGGCCAGCCTGAGGTCAAGCCCGGCGCAGAACCGCTTCTGCCAGAGCGAGCCGAAGGAAAGACCGGCGAGCCCCGCCGCCACCAGCAGATAGGCGTGGAGCGGTGCCTGGCCCGGATCCCCCAGGCGCTGCCCCACCACCAGACCGACACCGGCCACCCCGAGCGCCAGCCCCGCCAGATGCCGCCGCCCCGGCCATTCGCCCAGAAACGGCCCGGCGGCCACCGTCACCACCACCGGCATCAGCCCCATGATCAGCGCCGCCGTGCCCGCCGGCACGCCGGCCGCCATGCCGCCATACAGCCCGCCGAACTGCAGGCCGTGCATCAGCAGCCCGGTGACGGCGGCATGGACCAGCAGCATCGGCCGTGCCGGCCGCCGGATGCGCAGGGCGGCGACGATGCCGGCCATCACCAGGGTGGCGAGGGCGAAGCGGATCACGCTCATCGTCAGCGGCTCCAGCCCGCGGAGTGCGATCGCGCCGCCGATATAGCCGGTGCTCCACAACAGAACGAAACCCGCCGGCATCGTCCGGTCGATCAGGGTGGGGGCGACCGGGACGGGGGTTGGGGCCTGGGTATGCGATGCGGTGCGGATCATGGCGCATCCTCTGGAGGGCGGGGCAGGGCCGTTCATGCGGCACCGCCCGATGGAGAACACGCGCAGTGTGGTTCCCAAGGTAAGCGCTTGTAAAATCGAATGGCGTGATCCACCCTATCACGCTCCGTTATAGGTATTCCCAGCGACAGGCCGCCGGATGATCCGCCCCGATCTCGACATCACCCTGCTGCGCTGTTTTCTGACGGTGCTCGACGCCGGCGGTTTCGCCCGCGCGGCCAGCCTGCTCGGCCGGACCCAGCCGGCGGTCAGCCAGCAGATCCGGCGGCTGGAAGATCTGCTGGGCCATCGGCTGATCCAGCGTGCCTCCCCCGGGCGCAGCCAGCCGCCGCAGCCGACGGCCGCGGGGGAACGGTTGGCCGAACAGGCCCGGCGGCTGATTGCGCTGCATGACGGGCTGGTGGCCGATATGCTGGGGCTGGAGGAACTGCCGGCCACGCTCAGGCTGGGCGTGCACCAGCATGCCAGCGACGAGATCCTGGGACGGCTGGTTGCAGAAGTGGCGCGGCTGCGCCCCGGCACCGGCCTGGACCTGCGCATCACCCATAATGCCCAGCTGACGGCAGAGATTGCCGCAGGTGAGCTTGATCTGGCGCTGCCACTGGCGGTCGTGATGGATGGTGCAGGGCAGGATGGAGGGGCCGGGCACGAGGGGGCGCTGCCGGTTTCGATCGACTGGCGCGGGACAAGCGAGGCAGGAGGCACCACGGCGCTGCCTCTGATCGCCTTCCGGCCACCCTGCATCTTCCGGCAGGCAGCGATTATGGCGCTCGGGCGTGCCGGCCGGCGCTGGCGGCTGGTTCACGAAGCGACCGATGCCCGTTCCCTGGCGGCGGCACTGTCGGCCGGTCTGGGCGTTGCCGCCGTTCCCGATGTCGGGCGCTATGACGACATTCCCCATGCTCCGGCCGGGCTTGGCCTGCCGCCCCTGCCGGGGGCGATGCTGCGGCCGCTGGCAGCACCAGGGCTTGGTGCCGATCTTGTCGCCGCCCTTGCCGGGCTGGCGGCCGGGCGCTGAGCCGCGGGATCAGGGCAACCGCACGCCCCGCCATTCCCCGGCATCGATGGTTGCCGCGTCACCGGCGGTCGACAGCAGCTGGGGCAGCCTGCCCGCGAAGGCATCGGCAGCCTGAATGGTGTCTCCATCGCGGATGCACCCCGTCTGGCGATGGCTCGCTGCCTTGTCGTGTTCCTGCCAGACGCACAGGCGATTGAAGGCGAACAGCCAGGCGGCCCGTCCCACGACCTCGGCAGGCATGCTGAACTGGTGGTCGCACTGACGATTGAGGTTCTGGGCAAGCCGGGTCATCGCCCGATGACATCTGAAGACCGCGCGCCGGAGCACATGTCCCTCTGCGTCGCTGATCAGGGCAACGGCGTTGGACTGGGCGTGATCTCCGATCAGCTGGGGGGCTGCCCATGATCGGAACTGCAGCAGCGGCCCGCCATCTGCGCCGGAGGTGAGGGTCACCTCGGCGCCGCCGTCACCGGTCCCGACCCGCGAAACCGGTGTCGACACGGTTACCGATGAGGCTGCGGCGGCCTCCTGCCCGGCAATGAACAGTGTCATGGCTGCTACGGCAAACTTCCACCTGATCATACGTCCCGCCCGTCATGCTTTTGTGTGGCCGGATTCTGTCGCGCAATGCGGTTAGTCTACGCGAAAAGGCGCCATCGCGCCCATCCCCGTTTGGGGGATCTGGCGCAGATCAGGTGGCGGCAGTCCTCAGCCGGCGAAACTGCGAACCAGACTGCCGGCGATCAGCGACCAGCCGTCGATCAGAACAAAGAAGATCAGCTTGAACGGCAACGAGATCATCACCGGCGGGAGCATCATCATACCCATGGACATCAGCAGGGATGCCACCAGCATGTCGATGATCAGGAAGGGCAGGAAGACCAGAAAGCCGATCTCGAAGGCACGGCGCAACTCGCTGACCATGAAGGCCGGCACCAGCACCTGAAGGGGAACGTCTTCCACCGATGCGGGCTCGGGATCGAGCGCCGCCATATCCACGAAGGCCGTCAGCTCGCGCTCGCCGACATGGGCGGTCATGAAGTCGCGGAACGGGGCGGAAATCCGGTCGAAGGCTTCCTCTTCGGTGATGTCCTCGGCCACCAGCGGCGCCACGCCCTCGGTCCAGGCGCGCTCGAAAGTGGGCGTCATCACGAAGCCGGTCAGGAACATGGCAAGGCCGATCAGCACCGCATTGGGCGGTGTCTGCTGCACGCCCAGCGCGCTGCGCAGAAGCGACAGCACCACCACGATCCGGGTGAAAGACGTCACGGCCACCAGCAGCCCCGGTGCCAGCGACAGCACAGTGACCAGGGTGACGAGCTGAACGATCCGGCCGGTGAAGCCGCCCGGATCCTCGGCCCCCAGATCGACGGTGACCGACTGGGCAAAGGCCGGATGACTGCCGGCCAGGGCCGCCAGCAGAACCAGGATCAGAAGGCCGGCAAGCTGTGCGGTCTTATACCGCACGACCTGATTCACCGGTCGAACTCCGGCGGGATCCGCCGTCCGGGCTGAGGCGGAAAACCGCGCCGCCGCTCGGTTCCGCGCCGGTCGACGCGCAGCACCGGCTCGTCGTCGTCGTCGTCATCGGCATAGTCGCGCGCAGCGACGGGCGCGGCCGCGGGGCGGAAGCCGGGCTCGGTCCCCCGCATGGGCGCGGGTGCAGCGGCCATGTCGGGCGCTTCGATCGCCCGCTCGATCACCAGATCACCGTCGCCGCCGATCAGCAGCAGATGTTCCACATCGTCGCGGCGGATCAGCACCAGCCGCCGCTTGGGGTCGATCTGGCGGCTTTCGACCAGGGCAAGCCGGCGGCCGCGGGCGGGGGCGCCGGCCCGGTCGCCCCAGCGGCGGATCGCCAGGGCGACAAGCCCGATCAGCCCGGCCACGAGCGCCAGCCCGGCAATCATCTGGAGAATATCGTTAAAGGTCATGCAAGCGGTCCGGAAGTACAGGGGCGCGGGAAGGCTGGGGCAGGGGGCGTGTTGCGTCGTCGCAGTCAGCGATTGCCTGTGCGGCCATAGGCGGCTGTGGCGCGCTGGCGGGCGGAGAACCCGCCCATCTCGCGGGCGGTTTCATCGAAAACCTGCCGCATCTCGCGCTCCAGAACGTTCAGCGCATCGATCAACCCCAGCATGCGCGGACGGACGGCCTGGCCGCTGCCGGGCGGCAGGCTCGCCAGCTGTTCGCAGAACCGGGTGACCCGCACTTCCATACCGTGCAGGTCCACGGCATCGCCGCGGGCCAGCATCTCGCGGGCGACGGAAATTTCCGCGGCGATGGCATCCAGCGCCGCCACCGGGTCCTGGATGTCCCCAAGGCCGGTTCTGCGATCGTCGTCGCCCTGATCAGGCGTCATCACCCGTCATCCTCCGTCGGTGTCCACGTGCAGCGTCCCCATCGTTCCGCGTCGCCCTCGATCAGCGGTCGCCGCCGCCCAGACTGCCGTTCAGGCGGTAGAGATGGGCCAGGATCTCCGCCACCGCCGCAAAGGCGGCCGGCGGGATCGGGCTTTCCGGCTCCAGCGCCTCAAGGATCGCGGCCAGGTCGGCATCCCGCCGGACGGGGATCCCCGAGGCGAAGGCCATGGCGAGGATCTTTTCGGCAAGGGCGCCGTGGCCGGCCGCCAGCACTTTGGGCACGTCGTCGCCGGTGGGATCGAAGCCAAGGGCCACCGCCACCTGGCGTGGCTGCTTCTGGGTCATCTCGGATCATCCCGTCGGGCTGACACGGCCCTTCGTCTGGCAGACCGGGGCCGTCGTCTGGCAACAGATTTCATGATGATCCCTTCCGGGCCCATAAGCAACTCAGAGAGCCGGTCAACCTTCGCTCAGCCGGCCTCGTCGGGGGCGGGGCCTCGGGTCACGAAGGCCGGCACGTCTTCCGGCGCGCCGGTCTGCCCGGCTTCGTCCAGGCCCAGCGCCGCGCGGTTTTCCGCCTGGACCCGGTCATAGACCTCGCGCCTGAGTACGGTCGCATCGGCGGGGAAGGTGAGGCCGAGCCGCACGGTCTTGCCGCGCACCTCGATCACGGTCACCTCGATCTCGTCGTTGATCACCACCGCTTCACCGACCTTGCGGGTCAGATAGAGCATGCTCGCCCCTTCCATGTCCGGGGCCCGTCTCCGGCAGGCCTTGGCCTTCCGGATCGGGGCGCCGGTTCCGAACCGTCGATTTCCGCGGTCTCGCCGCCCTCTGCAGCCGGCGCGCGCATCTGTCGCGCACGTCCTTCTCTTGATCCGCGGGCGCCGCGGTTTTACGTTTCCTTAAGGCCGCCGGCATATCCTGTTGATCCTGCGGCGACCTTCCTGCCACGATGCTGGCATCCTGCCACGGTGCGGGATTGGCATCCGGAAACGGATCCGTCGGTGGATCCCGTTGCCGGCCCTGCCGGCCCGCCTCGCGCGCTTCCTGAAGATATCCGATCGGACCGGGCCCGACGATGGACATAACGCGCATACCGCTGTTCTCTTCCCTGAAGAAGCGGATGGGCTGGCTGACCGAACGTCAGGCGGTGCTGGCCCAGAACATAGCGAACGTCAACACGCCGGGCTACAAGGCACGCGACCTGAAGCCCGTCGATTTCGGCGCCATGGCCGAACGGGCCTCGGGGTTGCGGATGACCGGCGCCTCGACGGGCGGCGGCAGCAGCATGGCGGCCGGCGGCGAGCTGCAGATGGCCGCGACGAAAACCGGCCACATGGCGCCGGCCGTGGCGGATGGCGGCTACCGTGCGGCTGAGGATCGCAAGCCGCTCGAGGTCACGATCGACGAGAACAAGATCAACATCGAGGATCAGGCGGTGAAGCTTGCCGGCAATGCCAGCCAGTTCACGCTTGCATCCACCCTCTACAAGAAGCATATGGACATGATCCGCACTGCGCTCGGGCGCGGTGGCGGGGCGGGGTGAGGCCATGACGGATCATCCCGCTGACATCGGCCAGGGGAGGCTTGCCTCATGGACCTGATGAAGATCACGCGGATCTCCGCGGCCGGCATGCAGGTGCAGTCGGAACGCCTGCGGGTCGTCGCGGAAAATCTCGCCAATGCCGACAGCACCGGAACCACGCCGGGCTCGGAACCTTACCGCCGCCGGACGATCAGTTTCGCCGAAGGGCTGAACAAGGAACTGGGCCTGCCGACGGTTCGGGTGTCGCGTTACGGCGTCGATCAGTCGCCTTTCGATCGCGAATACGATCCGGGCCATCCGGCAGCCGACGAGAACGGCTATGTGTTGCGCCCCAACGTCAACCCGGTGGTCGAGATGGTCGACATGCGCGAGGCCCAGCGCGGCTACGAGGCCAATCTCAGCGTCATCGAGACCACCCGCACGATGGTGCAGCGCGCGCTCGATCTGCTGCGCTGAGACCTGACCTGCCGCCGGCCCCGGCCGCTACGCCCCAGAACACGGACGGATCAGACCCATGGATGCCAAGTTCGCCTCAGCCGCCGCCGCCTACGCCAATGCCGCCCGCGGCATCAAGGCGCCGGGCACCGAGGGCGGCGACCGGGCCGGTGCTTCCGGCGCCTTCGCCGACATGGTGAGTGACGTCATCGGCCAGAGCGTGAAGGCCGGTCAGGCATCGGAACGGGCGGCGATGCAGGCGGTTTCGGGCACCGCCAGCCTTCAGGACGTGGTGACCTCGGTGGCTGCCGCCGAAACCTCTCTGCAGACCGTGGTGGCGATCCGCGACCGGGTGATCGGCGCCTATCAGGAAATCATGCGCATGCCGATCTGAGCGCGGCCGTGGCCTGCGTTCCGTTCCTCTCTCTTCCGCTTCGTCTTCCCCAGTTCCGGACCGGCCGGCCATGACGCCCAACGAGGCAATCGATATCGGGCGCGAGGCGCTGTGGACGATGCTCAAGCTGGGCGCGCCGGTCATGCTGGTTGCGCTGACCGTGGGCCTTGCCATTTCGCTGGTCCAGGCGCTGACCCAGATCCAGGAAATGACCCTGTCCTTCGTGCCGAAGATCATCGCCATCGTCGTGGCGCTGGTGATCTTCCTGCCGTTCATGTGGACGGGCATGTCCGACTATACCCGCCTGCTTTACGAGCGCATCCCCGCCATCGGCGCGGCGCCATGACGCCCGGAGGGCCTGGGGCATGACCGACCTCCTGGGGGTCGAGGTCTTCTCGGTCCTGCTGGTGTTCCTGAGGCTCGGCGCCGCCCTGATGCTGATGCCCGGCATCGGTGAAACCAATGTCTCGGCCCGGGCCCGGCTGATCCTGGCCCTGCTGCTGTCGGTGGCACTCGCGCCCGTGATCGAGGCCGATCTGCCCATTACGCCCGACCAGCCGGCAGAGATTCTGCGGCTCGCCTTTCTCGAAGCCGCCGTCGGCATCCTGCTCGGCCTGATGCTGCGGCTTCTGGTCGCGGCCCTGCACACGGCGGGTGTGGTCATCTCGATGCAGAGCGGTCTTGCGACCGCCATGATGTACGACCCCACCCAGCAGGCCCAGGGCGCCTTGCCGGGCAATTTCCTGACCGCACTGTCGCTGGT
Source organism: Tistrella mobilis (assembly GCF_039634785.1). Lineage (NCBI taxonomy): Bacteria > Pseudomonadati > Pseudomonadota > Alphaproteobacteria > Geminicoccales > Geminicoccaceae > Tistrella > Tistrella mobilis. The sequence continues at coordinate 109,884 of NZ_JBBIAB010000016.1, forward strand.
GCTGATCTTCACCAGCGGCATGCATCTGATGATGCTGGGGGCGATCATCCACAGCTACCAGACCTTCCCGGTGGGCGAGCCGCTGCCCTTCGGCGATGCGGCCGAGATGATGGGGCGGCTGCTGGACCAGGCCTTCGTGCTTGCGACCCAGGTTGCAGCACCCCTGCTGCTGGTCGGCACATTGTTCCAGGTGGCGCTTGGCCTGCTGGCGCGGCTGATGCCCACCATCCAGGTGTTCTTCATCGCCATTCCGGTCCAGATGCTGATCGGGCTGTCCGTCATGGCGATCACCCTGTCTGCCGCGATGCTTGTCTGGCTCGATCGGGTCGGCCAGCGTCTCGACATGCTCCTGCCCTGAAGCCGGGATCCTGAGCCATGAGCGAGCAGAGCGAAGACGACAGCCAAAAAACCGAAGACCCCACGCCAAAAAAACTCGAAGACGCGCGCAAGAAGGGTCAGCTGCCGTCCAGCCAGGAAATCAATCACTGGCTTATGCTGGTTGCGGTCTCGATCGCGATCGTGGCCGTGCTGCCCGGTATGGTCCGTGATGTCGGCCTGGGTCTGCGCGGGCTGATCGCCAGCGCCGACACCTTCCTGATGGACCCGAGCGCCGTCGGCCATCTGCTCAGGGCGCTGGCCATTCAGATGCTCACCTGGCTGGCGCTGCCGGTGCTGGTGTTCATCATCGCGGCCCTTGCCTCGGGCTTCGTGCAGCGCGGTGGTAATGTCTCCGCGGAATCGCTGAAGCCCAGCCTCGACAAGATCTCGCTGATCGGCGGACTGAAGCGCCAGTTTTCGGCCAAGGCGCTGGTCGAATTCGTGAAAGGGCTGCTGAAGATCATGGTGGTCGCCGGCGTGTCGTGGCTGGTGGCCCGGCCGCGGCTGGAAGATCTGGATCTGGTGCCGCGCGAAGCGCCGGTGGCATTGATGGAACGGCTGGCCGATGATGCCTTCGTGATCGTCCTGGCGGCGGCCTGCGTGATGACCGTGATCGCCGCCGCTGACTATGCCTTCCAGCGCTATACCTTCATGCAGCAGATGCGGATGTCGCAGCGCGAGGTCCGCGACGAGATGAAGCAGAGCGAAGGCGATCCGATCATCAAGGCCCGCCTGCGCCAGATCCGCATGGAACGCGCCCGCAAGCGCATGATGGCGGCGGTGCCGACCGCCGATGTGGTGGTCACCAACCCGACCCATTACGCCGTCGCCCTGAAATACGACCCGCCCAAAATGCATGCGCCGATGGTGGTGGCGATGGGCGTGGATGCGGTCGCCTTCCGCATCCGCGATCTGGCGCTGCAGAACGATGTGGCCGTGGTGGAGAACCCGCCGCTCGCCCGCGCGCTCTGGGATACGGCCCAGATCGACCGGGAAATTCCGGTCGAGCATTATCAGGCCGTGGCCGAGGTGATCGGCTATGTCTTCCGGGCCAAAGGGCGGCGCGTGCGCGGATGACCCGTGCTGTGGCATGATGCCCGAACGGCATCCCGCCGGAGACCATGACGGGCGAGCAGGACGGCATGAGCATCGAGGCATTGAAGGGCGCGACCCAGGCGGTGATGCGCGATCTGGTGATCGGCATCACCGGCATCGCCCTTCTGGCGGGCAGTACCGGGCTCGAACTGGGTGGCATGCCGGAAGGGGGTATGACCACGCTGGTCGATGTCGCCGGCCTGATCCTGATCATCTTTGCCGGTGCCGGGCTTGCGCGGGCGGCGGTGCTTCGGGCTGCCGCCATCGACACATCACCGGCGGTGACCGCCGTGCCGGACGATCTGCCCGAGGTGGTGCCCGAGGTGGAAGAGCCGCTGCAATTGCCGCCGCCACCTCCGCAGCTGCCCGCCGGCCGTGGCGGCGGGCTCGATCTCGACATCGTGCCGATCGAGCCGGCGGAGGGACGTTTCCGGCGTCTGTTCGATCTGGCGCCGATCGGCATCGCCCTTGTCGACGATCGCGGCGGGGTGCTGGCGTCGAATGCCGCGCTGATCCGCCTGACCGGAGAGGACGGGCTGGAGCCCGGCCATGCCTTCACCGATCTGGTGGTCCACGACCGACGGTTTGCCCTGTCCGACGCCTTCGATGCGGTCTTCGGCGGTGCCGAGCGGATCACCGCGCCGATCGAGGTCTCGTTTCGCCAGCGCCCCGACCGGGTCGCCTCTCTGCTGTTGCGCCGGGCCGATGAAGATCATCTGGCGGCGGCCCTGATCCATGTCATCGACGTCACCGAGCGCAAGGAGCTGGAGGTTCAGTTCGCCCAGTCGCAGAAGATGCAGGCGGTGGGACAGCTGGCCGGCGGCGTCGCGCATGACTTCAACAACCTGCTGACGGCGATGATCGGCTTCTGCGACCTGCTGCTGATGCGCCATCCGCCGGGCGATGCCTCCTTTGCCGACGTCATGCAGATCAAGCAGAATGCCAATCGCGCGGCCAATCTGGTCCGCCAGCTGCTTGCCTTTTCGCGCCAGCAGACCCTGCAGCCGCGGGTGCTGGACATCACCGATGTCCTGGCCGAGCTTACCCATCTCCTCCGCCGGCTGCTGGGTGAGGCGATCGTGCTCGACGTCCATCACGGTCGCGATCTGGCGCCGGTCAGGGTGGATCAGGGGCAGCTGGAACAGGTGATCATCAATCTGGCGGTCAATGCCCGCGATGCGATGCCGAGCGGCGGGCAGCTGTCGATCGCGACCCGCAATTTCGCGAGCGAAGACACGCTGGCGATGGATCGCGACTGGATGATGGCCGGCGGGCGCGAGCGGGTGCCGACCGGCGATTACGTGATGGTCGAACTGCGCGATACCGGCTCGGGCATTCCGCGCGACATCCTGCCCAAGATTTTCGAGCCGTTCTTCACCACCAAGGCGGCCGGGCAGGGCACGGGGCTCGGCCTCGCCACCGCCTATGGCATCATCCGCCAGACCGGCGGCTTCCTGTTCGTGCGCAGCGAGCCCGGCCGCGGCACCGCCTTTCGCATTCTGCTGCCCCGTCACACCGAGGTGGAAACCAGCGGGCTCGAAATCGATCTCGCCCCCGAAGCCGCGCCGCCGCGCAAATCCGAGATCGCAGGTTCCGGCGGCCGGGTGCTGTTCGTGGAAGACGAGGATCCGGTACGTGCCTTTGCCGCCCGCGCCCTGCGTCAGCGGGGCTTTACGGTGGAAGAGGCCGAAAGTGCCGATGTGGCGGCGGCCCGGCTGGACGAACTGGTCGAGGCCGGCATCGACGTGCTGGTCACCGACGTGGTGATGCCGGGCATGGATGGCCCGGCACTGGCCGAGAAGGTGCGCGAGAAGGTGCCGGGGGTCTCGATCGTCTTCATCTCGGGCTATGCCGAAGACACCTTCCGCCGCAAGCTCGGCGACGATCCGAATGTCCGCTTCCTGCCGAAGCCCTTCAACCTGAAGCAGCTGGTTCAGACGGTGCGCGACGCCATGGACGAAGCCGCGGGGTGAACCTTCCCGAACGGCGATGCCCCGCCCTGCCTGGGGAGGGCAGGGCGGGGCATCGACCGGTGGATGCGACGCCGGGGCCTGGACGGGGCCGCGGGGAGGGGACGGGATGCGCGGCGCATCGGGCCCCGGCGCCTGCTGACGGCAGGGAGCGACGTCACGTCGCGCGCGTGCGCCGCCAGGTCTCTTCGAAGCCGTTCCAGGCGGTCAGGAACTGCTCCTTCCGGTCCTCGAACTGGCGGTCGGGGGCCGCCTGAAGCCTCTGATAGCTTTCGGTGACCCGCTGCCACGACTTGGACAGATCCGTCCGGGCCCGGTTGGCGCCGTAATCGTCCTGAAGCTGAAGCTCGCGGACGCGCATCGCCACCTCGGCGTCCCAGCGCTGGATTTCGGCACTGGCGGCCTGTTCGAAGCGGATACGCTCCTGCGCATCGCTCGGCAGGTCGCGGCTGAGCGGGGCCGACTGGCCGGCAAGCGGATCGGTATCGGGTGTCGCTTCCAGCGTCTGGGAATCGATCGGGTCCGGCCGGTCCATCAACTCCTGGCCGAAGGCGGGTGTCATGGTCGCGACCGCGCCGGCGCAGGCGATCGCAAGCGCCATGGCGAGCAGGCTGTCCATCCGCTTGATGGTGCTGTCGGTCATTACACGACCCTCCGTGACGAGGTCCGGCCTCCGGTGTGAGGCGCGGGGTAGCCAAAACTGTTGCGTCGGGGCAGTTCGCGGTCCCTCGACCGGCACCGATCCTCTGCTGGCGCCACGGCGAACCACCCCTCGCTTCGGATGATGCCTGCAGGGCGGGGCGGGCGGACACGGACAAAGCTGTGACAGAAGCGGGGCGGTGCCTTGTCACACCGTGACCGGGGGATTCGGTCACGGGGCCGGCGGCGCACGCCGAAGGGGGCTTGCAAGCCGGAACAAAAAGAGTACATAGTGATTGCAGGCGGCGGTGCTTGCATCGGGTGACCGCCTGTGGAACAAGAGGGGCGTGGCCATGGTGCCCATGGTTCAAACCGAACTGCGCCTGACAGGCAAGGACGAGATGGACAAGCAGAAGGCACTCGAAGCCGCGCTCGGTCAGATCGAGCGCGCGTTCGGCAAGGGCTCGGTGATGAAGCTCGGCCAGCAGGAAAAGGTCGATGTGGATGTCGTGCCGACGGGCTCTCTCGCCCTTGACATCGCTCTCGGCGTGGGGGGCTTTCCCCGCGGCCGCGTGATCGAGATCTACGGCCCGGAAAGTTCGGGCAAGACCACGCTCGCGCTGCATGCGATCGCCGAAGCCCAGCGCGGCGGCGGCACCTGCGCCTTCGTCGATGCCGAGCACGCGCTGGACCCGTCCTATGCGCGCAAGCTGGGCGTGAACATCGACGAGCTGGTGATCAGCCAGCCGGATACCGGCGAACAGGCGCTGGAAATCGCCGATACGCTGGTTCGCTCGGGCGCGATCGACGTGCTGGTGGTGGACAGCGTTGCGGCGCTGACGCCGAAGGCCGAGCTTGAGGGCGAGATGGGCGACAGCCATGTCGGCCTGCAGGCCCGGCTGATGAGCCAGGCGCTGCGCAAGCTGACCGGCTCGATCTCGCGCTCGCGCTGCGTGGTGATCTTCATCAACCAGATCCGCATGAAGATCGGTGTGATGTATGGCAGCCCGGAAACCACCGCGGGCGGCAATGCGCTCAAGTTCTACGCCTCGGTGCGCCTCGACATCCGCCGCATCGGCGCGGTGAAGGAACGTGACGAGGTCGTCGGCAGCCAGACCCGCGTCAAGGTGGTGAAGAACAAGGTCGCGCCGCCCTTCCGGCAGGTCGAGTTCGACATCATGTATGGCGAGGGCGTGTCGAAGACCGGCGAGCTGATCGACATGGGCGTCAAGCAGGGCATCGTTGAGAAGTCGGGCTCCTGGTATTCCTATGGCGACCAGCGCATCGGCCAGGGGCGTGAGAACGCCAAGACCTTCCTGCGCGACAACCCCGAAATCGCCCGCGAGGTCGAAAACCGGGTGCGCGAGGCCTATGGCCTGGGTGCCAACAAGACCCCGCTCTCGGTGGTCGGTGGCACGGCCTTCATGGCGTCCGACGACGAAGACTGAACCCTCTGGGGGACGGCGTGATCACCACGGGTGGTCACGCCCTGAACGCCCGCGTGGACAATGGCGGGCGGCACGGGTAAAACGTCCGAACCCTGGGAGCGGCTGAACCTGAATGGCCGGGCCTCCGGGTGGGGCGGCGACGCATGGGGATCCTGGGATCCCCGGGGTCGCCGGCACCGCCTGCGGGGCTCGTTGCCGTTAAGGCCGAAGGGGCTGTTGAAGCCAGGGGCGCAGATGGCCGGAAACAATCCGGCCCGGCCCCCCGTTCCGTCGATCTTCACCTGCGTTTGCAACACGGGATGGCGTTTTCCACCATGACCAGCGCGACCGAGATCCGCCGGACCTTCCTCGACTTCTTCGCGAAGAACGGCCACGAGGTGGTCGCGTCGAGCCCGCTGGTCCCGCAGAACGACCCGACCCTGCTGTTCACCAACGCCGGCATGGTCCAGTTCAAGAACGTGTTCACCGGTGCCGAAAAGCGGCCCTACGACCGGGCGGCGACCTCGCAGAAATGCGTGCGCGCGGGCGGCAAGCACAACGATCTGGACAATGTCGGCTATACCGCCCGGCACCACACCTTCTTCGAGATGCTGGGCAATTTTTCGTTCGGCGACTATTTCAAGGAACAGGCGATCGATCTGGCCTGGAACCTGGTCACGCGCGAATTCGGCCTGCCCAAGGACCGGCTGCTGGTCACCGTCTATCACACCGATGACGAGGCGGCGGGCTACTGGAAGAAGATCGCGGGTCTTTCCGACGACCGGATCATCCGCATCGCGACCAGCGACAATTTCTGGGCGATGGGCGATACCGGCCCCTGCGGCCCGTGCTCCGAGATCTTCTTCGACCATGGCGAAGGCATCCCCGGCGGCCCTCCCGGCAGCCCGGACGAGGATGGCGACCGCTTCATCGAGATCTGGAACCTGGTTTTCATGCAGTACGAGCAGATCGCGCCGGGCAACCGGCTCGACCTGCCCAAGCCGTCGATCGACACCGGCATGGGGCTGGAGCGGATTGCGGCCATCCTGCAGGGCCAGCACGACAATTACGACATCGACATCTTCCGCCGGCTGATCTCGGCCTCGGCCACCGCCAGCGGTACCGAGACTGACGGCCCGTTCAAGATGTCGCACCGGGTGATCGCCGATCATCTGCGCTCGTCGGGCTTTCTGATCGCCGATGGCGTGCTGCCGTCGAACGAGGGCCGCGGCTATGTGCTGCGCCGGATCATGCGCCGCGCCATGCGCCATGCCCATAAGATGGGCGTGGCCGAGCCGCTGATGTACCGGCTGGTGCCGGCGCTGATCGAGACCATGGGCGACCATTATCACGAGCTGCGCCGCGCCCAGGCCCTGATCACCGAGACGCTGAAGCTGGAAGAGACCCGCTTCCGTCAGACCCTCGACCGCGGCATGCGCCTGCTGGAAGAGACCACCCAGACGCTGGGTGCCGACGAGAAGCTGCCGGGCGAGGTGGCCTTCCGCCTTTACGATACCTATGGCTTCCCGCTCGACCTGACCCAGGACGTGCTGCGTGCCGAGGGCCGTGGGGTGGATACCGCCGGTTTCGAAACCTCGCTCGCGGAAGCCCGCGCCAAGGCCCGTGCCTCGTGGTCGGGCTCGGGCGAGGCCGCGACCGACCGGGTGTGGTTCGAGGTGCGTGACGCCGCGGGCGCCACCGAATTCCTGGGCTATGGCGCCACGGCGGCCGATGGTGTGGTGCAGGCGGTGCTGGTCGACGGCGCCCCGGTCGATGCCGCGGAAGCCGGCAGCCAGGTTGCCCTGGTGGTCAACCAGACGCCCTTCTATGGCGAGAGCGGTGGCCAGATGGGCGATACCGGCCGGATTACCGGCGAGGGCGGGCTCGAAATCGAGGTCACCGATACGGCGAAGAAGCTGGGTGACCTGATCATCCATATGGGCCGCGTGGTTGCGGGCCGGGTGGCGAAGGGGGCCGCGGTGCGGCTGACCGTCGACACCGCCCGGCGCGATGCCCTGCGCGCCCATCACTCGGCCACCCATCTGCTGCATGCGGCCCTGCGCCGCCGGCTGGGCGATCACGTCACCCAGAAGGGCTCTCTGGTCGCGCCCGACCGGCTGCGCTTCGACTTCTCGCAGCCGACCCCGATCGCGCGTGAGGATCTGAAGGCGATCGAGGCCGACGTCAACCGGCTGATCCGCGCCAATGGCGAGGTCGGCACCCGGCTGATGACGCCCGACGAGGCGATCGCCCAGGGGGCCATGGCGCTGTTCGGCGAGAAGTACGGCGACGAGGTCCGGGTGGTCGACATGGGCAGCCTGCTCGGCGAAGACGGCCGCAATTCGGCCTATTCGGTCGAGCTGTGCGGCGGTACCCATGTCACCCGCACCGGCGATATCGGCCTGTTCAAGATCGTCTCGGAAAGCGGCGTCGCTGCCGGCGTCCGCCGGATCGAAGCGGTGGCGGGCGATGCGGCGCTGGCCTATGTGGAGCTGCAGCAGGACCGTCTGGCCGAGGCGTCTTCGGTGCTGAAGGCGCCGGCGGCCGAGCTGGTCGACCGCATTCAGGGCCTGCTGGACGAGCGCAAGAAGCTGGAAGCCGAGGTGGCGAAGCTGCGCCGCGACATCGCGACCGGCGGTGCCGGCGGCGGCGAGCAGATCGAGCAGATCGGCGATGTGCGCTTCGCGGGCCGCGTGCTCGACGGCGTGCCCGCCAAGGAACTCCGCGGGGTTGCCGATGCGCTGAAGAAGCAGGTCGGCTCGGGCGTGATTGCGATCGTGGGCGTCCACGAGGGCAAGGCCGGCGTCGTGGTCGGCGTCACCGAAGACCTGACCGGCCGGTTCAGCGCCGTGGACCTGGTCCGCGCCGCGGCCGAGGCCATGGGCGGCAAGGGCGGCGGCGGCCGTCCCGACCTGGCCCAGGCCGGCGGCCCCGAGGCCGACAAGGCGGCCGATGCGGTGAAGGCGGTGGCGGCGGCACTCGCCGGCTGAGCGTCATTCGGCTCCATCATGCACCAGGGGGCGGCAGGTGACGACCTGCCGCCCCTTCTGCATCCGGCATCATCCCTTGCTGGTGTGATTGCCCTCGGCCACCCAGATGGTGTTGCCCCAGTCGCTTTCATTGCGCACGGCGCTGAACAGGCCGCTGTTGCCGTACTGGTCGTAGATCGTGAACCGGGTCTCGTAATACCAGTTATCATAGCCTGAGTTGTAGCTGCTGCTGTGCAGCCGGGTCAGGCAGACGGCATTGCGGCGCTGATTATAGCGGATATTGATACCGATCTGAGAAATATAGGCGGTGTTCTCAGAGCCCGTCCGGAAGGTTATTGAATCCGGTGAATCCGTTGTGATTCTCTGCCGCGCCAGAGGAAACGGGAGCGGACAGAATGTGGACGACGGAAACCCGCCGGGTTTATGAACGGCCTGG